>JAZSKT010000133.1:0-44813 GCA_045534995.1 Candidatus Fimenecus sp. | reverse complement strand
GTCACCTGCATATGCAGCTTCTTGGATGTTACCACCCTTGATAACCTCAATAATATCAATACCAAATTTCTTTGCGAAATCATAGTCACGGTCATCGTGTGCAGGCACAGCCATAATAGCACCTGTACCGTAACCCATCATAACATAGTCAGATATGTAAATAGGAATATCTTTACCGTTAACAGGATTCTTCGCTGTAATACCTGCAATCTTAACGCCTGTCTTGTCTTTTACAAGCTGTGTACGCTCAAACTCTGTTTTCTTTGCACACTCTGTGCGATATGCAAGAATATCGTCCATATTTGAAATCTTATCCGCATACTTGTCAATAATTGGATGTTCAGGCGCCATAACCATAAATGTTACGCCAAAAAGAGTGTCAGGACGAGTTGTGTAAATCTTCAATTCCTCAGGAATTTCGTTAAGGTTGAAGTTAACGAATGCACCGCGTGATTTACCAATCCAATTTACCTGCTGAAGTTTGATGTTAGGAAGATAATCAACATCATTTAAGCCTTCAAGAAGCTTGTCAGCATACTCTGTAATTCTTAAATACCAAACATCCTTTGACTTCTGAACAACATCGCTGTGACAAATATCGCACTTACCACCCTGTGAGTCCTCATTTGAAAGAACAACCTTACAAGATGGGCAATAGTTTACAAGTGTCTTGTCACGGAAAGCAAGACCGTTTTCAAACATCTTAAGGAAAATCCACTGTGTCCACTTATAGTACTTATCGTCAGTTGTGTCAACTACTCTTGAATAGTCGAATGAAAAACCAACTCTCTTTAACTGACTTGTGAACTTTTCAATGTTCATATCAGTTACTTTTCTTGGGTGGATACCTGTCTTGATAGCATAGTTTTCTGTTGGAAGACCATAAGCGTCGAAACCAATTGGGCACAATACATTGTAACCCTTAAGTCTTCTTTTTCTTGACACTACCTCAAGACCGCTGTATGCCTTGATGTGACCAACGTGCATACCTGCACCTGATGGATATGGGAATTCAACAAGTCCATAGAATTTAGGCTTATCGGAATTATCCTGAGCCTCAAAAACTTTTGCCTCTTCCCATTTTACCTGCCATTTTTGTTCGGCAGCTTTAAAATCGTAATTCATATATATAACCTTCTTTAAAGATATTTTTTACTGATTTATTCTTCTGTAACTATTGTGCTGATGTCATACTCTTTAGCATCGCCCCAGAGATGTTCCAAACTGTATAACTCTCGTTGGTCTGGTGTGAAAAGGTGAACAACAACTGTACCGTAGTCAAGCAAAATCCAGCCTGTTGATTTACCCTCAACATTTCTTGGTTCAACGCCCTGCTTTGTGAGAGCATCCTGAACTTCGTCAGAAAGAGCACGGATATGAGTGCCTGATGTACCTGTTGCAATCACAAAAAAGTCTGCAACTGAAGTAAGTTCTGTAATTTCGAGTGATTTTATATTTGTTGCCTTCTTGCTATCAAGTGTAGCAACAATATTTTTCATAAGTTCTGTTCTTTCCATTTATTTTATCCTTTCTGCAAGGTAATTGTAAGCCTTAACTGTATCAATATGAATGAGTTTATGTTTTCTTGCATTATCCTCTATTGTAAAGGATAACCCTCTAAGGCAGGTTTTATCTAAATCTTCTTCTGCCAATTCACGGACCTCTTTAACATCAGGATATTCTCTGTCATCTGATACTAAATCGGCAACATAAATTATTTTTTCAAACAACGACATATCTTCTTTGCCTGTTGTGTGCCAACGGACTGCTGAAAGTATTTCTTCATCAGTTACATTAAGGTTTTTTCGTAAATAAACCTCACCAGCTATGGCATGTAAAGTAACTGTTATTGCTTTTTCACTCTCTGTAAGTGTTTGTCCGTCACTTTCAATGAGTTCAATCATTTTTTCCACAGGTTCATATCTCATTATATCGTGGATAAGTCCTGCCGTATATGCTTTTTCAGTGTCTGCACCATATTTTTCGGCTAAACATTTTGCTTTTTCAGCTACACAGATTGAATGATAAAGCCTTTGGGGAGTAAGTCGTGTTTTAATTATTTCAAAAAATTCAGCGTTTCTTCCCATATCCATACAACTTGTTGTTCTCCATATATTCAATAATTTCAGGGTCAACAAGTCCATAAAGACTCTTTTCCATATTTATTCTTTCCCTGATTTCACTTGAACTTACCTCATAAGCATCGAGAAGTGAAATATGTATACTCTTTGCATCCAGTTCAGGCATATAAATACCCAACTGTTCAAAAGCATACGCACGAAGTTTCTGAATATTCTCGTCATTATCACGGGATGCAACACAAATTTTGCATTTTTCAAGCAACTCCTTGTGCTTGTACCACTTATGGAAAATAAGGAACATATCAGAGCCAATAATCAAATGAAGCTGGTCATTAGGATACTTTTTCATCAATTCATTAACTGTAAAAATTGTGTAGCTGTCAGTATCTCTGTCCATTTCCATTGTGCTGATTTCAAATTTAGGATTTTTGAAAGCAATTTTACACATAGCAACTCTGTGGTGATTATCTGCCAAATCATCGCAACGCTTATGTGTAGGAATTTTATTAGGAATGATAATAACTTTATCAAGTTCCAATTCCTCTGCCATTTTTTCAATCATTCTTGTATGACCTTTATGAGGTGGGTTAAATGTTCCGCCAAAAATGCCTATTTTCATCTTTTCTTCGCCTTCTTTTCGTCTTTGTGTAACTCAGGATTATAACGATAGAATATCATACTGCCACCGACTACACCAACACAATCGCTGTTTGTTGCTTCTGCTAACTGCTGTGCAATAACCTTTGGCTTTTCAGGGCTTGTTTCTAAAAGCACCTTAATTTTGATAAGTTCACGAGCCTTGAGTGCATCATCAGTCTGCTTGATAAGTGCATCTGAAATTCCACCCTTGCCAACCTGAAACAATGCAGGCAATGAGTTCGCCTGACCTCTCCAATATGCTCTTTCTTTACTTGTCATTTGTTTTCTCCTAAAACTATTATGTTAATCCTTATTGTAGGGGCTGACGACCACGGCAGCCCGTTATTGTTTATTCTTATTGCGGGACGCCGAGTCGTCGTCCCCTACGTTTTACAAATATTTTGGAAGCTCTGAAACAAAATTTCTTAACGCATTCCCTCGATGACTTACTTTGTCTTTTTCTTCTGCAGAAAGTTCACCGAAAGTTTTGTCCCCCACAAGGAATACAGGGTCATAACCAAAACCGCCATTTCCGTGTACTTCATGGGCAATTACACCTTCGCAAGTGCCACGAACCGTGAAACTTCTTCCGTCAGGGAAACAACAACATACACAGCTTACAAATCGTGCTGTTCTATCTTCATCTGGAACATCTTTCATAAGTCCCAAAAGTTTTTCGTTGTTCTTTGCATCATTTCCGTGTTCACCACCGAAACGAGCTGAATAAACACCGGGAGCACCATCAAGAAAATCAACCATAAGTCCTGAATCGTCTGCCACACAGACCATTCCGCTTTCCTTACAACCGCTATCAGCCTTCAAAAATGCATTTTCTTCAAATGTTTCTCCCGTTTCATCAACTTCGGAAAGTTCAATTCCTGCCATTTCAGCAGTTAAAACATTTATACCAAGCGGAGAGAGTATTCTCTGTAACTCTGCTTGTTTTTTCATATTATGAGTTGCGATTAAAAAGTCCAAAGAATCCCCTTCTCTTCTTTTCTTTTTGTTCAGGTTCAGGCTCTGTTACCTCTTCTTCCTGTTCATATCCTGTATCATCTGTTTCGGAAGTTTCTGGAGTGCTTCCAACGTCTTCAAGGGAGAGTTCTTCTTGTAAAATATCTTCATTAATTTCTTCGAGTTCTTCTGTGCTCTCTTCAACAATTTCAATTTGAATGTCCTCCTCTTCCTTGTAATCTATTTTATCAAACAAACCGTCTGCAAAAGCAGCAGGTTTAAATGGCTGTAAGTCATCAATCTGTTCACCGACACCGATGAACTTAACAGGAATACCAAGTTCGTTTTTGATAGCCAAAACAACACCGCCACGAGCAGTACCGTCAAGTTTTGTAAGAACGATACCTGTGATTTCAGCAACTGACTGGAATTCGCGAGCCTGATTAACTGCATTCTGTCCTGTTGTTGAATCAAGCACCAATAAAACCTCACGGTCAGAGTATGGCAACTCACGGTCGATAACTCTGTAAATCTTATTAAGTTCGTCCATAAGATTTTTCTTGTTATGAAGTCGTCCTGCAGTATCAATAATGATAATTTCGCTATCTCTTGCCTTTGCTGCACCGATTGTGTCAAAAACAACTGCCGCAGGGTCAGCACCTTCTTTATGCTTGATAATATCAACACCTGCACGGTCAGCCCAGATTTGTAACTGGTCAATAGCAGCGGCACGGAATGTATCGGCAGCACCAAGAATAACGCTCTTGCCCTCTGCCTTATACATAGCAGCCATTTTACCGATTGTTGTTGTTTTACCAACACCATTTACACCGATAACCAGGATGATTGACGGAACTGTGATAAGTCCCATATCCTCACCGCCATAAAGCATTTCAGAAATAATGTCCTTAATCTTCTGACGAACTTCATTTGCATCTTTAATTTTACCTTTTTCTGCTTCTTCACGAAGTCTTTCTGTAATTTCAACGGCAGTTGTGACACCAACGTCACCCATTACAAGAATTTCTTCAAGTTCAGTATAAAGGTCATCTGTAATCTCGTCAAAGCTATCGAGCATATCGTCAATAGCCCCTGCCATTTTATTTCTTGTCTTTGTAAGACCAAAGTTAATTTTCTTAAAAATTCCCATGATGACAATCCTTTCGAGAATTTAATTTTATGCAAGACCAAGTTTTCTTGCTAACTCTGCTGTTTTTAACTCTAAAATCTTTGATACGCCTTCTTCTTGCATTGTAACACCGTAAAGCATATCTGCCTCTTCCATTGTACCACGACGGTGAGTAATAAGAATAAACTGTGTATTCTTTGTCATTCTTCTTACATACTGTGCATAACGGACAACGTTGACATCGTCAAGAGCTGCCTCAACCTCGTCGAAGATTACGAATGGTGCAGGAGTAACCTTAAGAATAGCAAAGAGAAGTGCAATAGCAGAAAGTCCCTTTTCACCACCTGAAAGCAGGTTGATATTCTGAACATTTTTGCCCGGTGGCTGAACCTTGATTTCAATGTCACATTCAAGGACATTCATTTCATCCTCAAGTACAAGTTCTGCCTTACCGCCACCAAAGAGTTCGGCAAATGTTTCACCGAAAGCCACATTGATTTTCTGGAACTGTTCACGGAACTGAACACTCATCTTTGTTGTCAAATCATCAATAAGTCGAATAAGTTCTGCCTTTGATTTTTCAACATCGCCAATCTGCTCTGACATAAACTCATATCTTTCGGAAACTTCCTTGTACTCGTCAATAGCGGAAACATTAACTGAGCCTAAACCTCTGATTTCGTTCTTCAATGCCGAAAGACGAGTTCTTGCGTCACCGATATTTTCAATGACGATTTCAAGGGCAATTGCCTCGCGCCTTGTCAGCTGATATTCATCATAAAGTTTTGAGTTGTATTCTTCAAACTCATTAAGCATTGATGCTTTTCTTTCTTCAAGACGAGCAAGTTCACCGCTGACTCTTTCTCTTTCGGAAGATTTCTCTTTTTCAAGATTACGAAGGTCAGTATTTTCTTTTTCAAGCTGTGCTCTCGCTTCAAGCAAATCGTCAACATCCGTCTTTGCATCGCCACATTGTTTGCGAAGTTCGTCAGCAGATGCTCTTAAACTTTCAATATCCTTTGTAAGCCAAATGTTTTTATTATTAAATGCTTCGATTTCTTTATTAAGTTCCAGGAGTCGGTCAGAATGTGAGCCTTTGAGAATATTAAGTCTGCGAATATTATCGTCAGCTGATTCAATGTCTTTTTCAAAGCTCAAAATCTCAAGTCTTATCTGCTCTGCTTTCTGTGAGAGTTCTTCACGAACTATCGCAAGACTTTCTCTGTCACCGCTGACTGCTTCAAGACTCTTTTCCTTTTCAGCAATTTCATTTGTAAGTTCCAGGACTTTTGTTTTTGCAGTAATACTGTCTGTATTTATCTTTTCAATTCTATCGTTCAGTATTCTTTCTTCTTCGATAAGTTCGCTAACACCACCGGATGTGTTTTCATACTGCTGAACTGCAAGGTTATATTCACCCTCAAGACGAATTTTTTCTTCATTAGCAGAGAGAATGTCACCCTCAATACCATTAAGGTCAGCAATTGCAGATGCCAAATCCTCCGACAGCATTTTTTCCTGAATAACAAGAGTGTTTTTCTTTTCTTCGAGGTCTTTTACACTCGCACGAAGTTTATCGATTTCGTTACTACGACTAAGCATACCAACGCCCTGTGCTTTACTACCACCGGTCATTGAACCGCCGGCATTAATTACCTGTCCGTCAAGAGTAACAATTTTAAATCTGTTTTTATATTTCTTTGCCATCTGGATGGCACTGTCCATATCTTCGCAAACAACAGTTTTGCCAAGAAGATTTTCAATTATGTCACGATACTTATTATCTGTTGCAACGAGTTCGGATGCAATATTTACAAACCCGAAACAATCGTCAAGGTCACGCTCATCAAGGTTTCTTGATTTAATTGCTGTCAATGGTAAGAATGTTGCACGACCACCGCGTGTTTCTTTAAGATATGCAATCGCCTTTTTAGCATCATTTTCATTATCAACAACGACATTCTGAATAGATGCACCGAGAGCAGTTTCAACTGCCACGGAATATTTATCCTTAACAGTTATGAGCTGTGAAAGTGGTCCGTGAATACCGTTTAATGCTCCACGCTTACTTTCTTTCATAACGCTACGAACAGACCCCTGATAGCCCTCCATATTCTTTTCAAGGTCATCAAGAATTCTAATTCGTTCATTTTTACGGTCAATTTCACTCTGGAGAGTGCTAATTTCAGTCTTTACCTTTTCGCTCTTTTCAGTTCTTGTCTGTACCTTTATTCTGTAACCGTCAACTGCATTTTTATATTCATTGATTTTTTCATTACACTCATTAAGAACTTTTTCCGCGTTATTTTTCTGTTCTTCAAGTGCTAAAACAGTTTCCTTTCGATTACCCAAAAGGTCATCAATGGCAGAAATTCTTGTTCTGATTTCTTCAATTTGTGAGTTTGCAGTTTCGCTGATAACACGATTGTCAGCAAGACTTACTGTAAGTAAAGAAATTTCTTTTGCAAGGTCAGCGGCAACAGTTGCAAATTCATTATTTTCACTCTGCAACTTTTCGATTTCAGCAATCTGTTCCTGCAACTTTTTATTTGCATCATCAAGACCTGCTTGTGACTTTTTCTTCTGCTCCTCTGTTTCCGTAACCTGAGCATCAATGTCCGCATCATCCTGATTTGCCGTTAATTTATCTTTCTCAAGTCTTTCGATAGACTCTTTGTTATGTAAAATTGAGTTTTCGTAAACCTTTGCCTGTGCTTCAAGTTCGGCAGCCTGTTCTTCAAAATGAGATGTTGATGAACGAACTTCTTCAATCCTAACATTGATTTCACGAGTTTTCTCGATTATGTCATTCATCTTCTGCTCGATTTCTTCAAGCTGGCGCTGTGCATCCTTATACTGCACAGATGCAATATCGATTTTTCTGTCCTGGTCTTTTAATTTCTCTTGTGTTTTTTCAATATTATGAAGCCAGATACCGATTTCGAGATTTTTTCTTTCTTCTGCAAGGACTAAAAATTTCTGTGCTTTTTCACTCTGTGTTTTTAAAGGTCCTACACGGCTTTCAAGTTCAGTTAAAATATCTCTTAATCTAACAAGATTTTCCTCTGCCTGTGAAAGTCTTTTGAGCGCATCGTGTCTTTTATAACGGAAATGAGAGATACCTGCTGCTTCTTCAAACATTTCACGACGTTCACCTGACTTTGAAGAAATAAGCTCGGCAATTTTGCCCTGGCTGACCATAGAATAACCGTCACGACCAAGACCGGTATCCATAAAAAGTTCGTTAATATCACGAAGTCTTACATTTTCACCGTTAATTTTATACTCGCTGTCACCGCTACGATAAAAACGACGAGTAATACTCACTTCATCATTGTCATTACCAAGTGTTCTGTCAGTATTGTCAAGACAAAGCGTAACTTCCGCAAAGCCTGTTGCCTTACGGAACTTTGTTCCGCTGAAAATAACGTCTTCCATTTTTGAACCACGAAGACTCTTTGTTGACTGTTCACCAAGAACCCAACGAACAGCGTCAGAGATATTACTCTTACCACTACCGTTAGGACCAACAACACCTGTTATTCCCTTATTAAATTGAAGCACTGTTTTTTCGGGACAGGACTTAAAGCCCTGCATTGTGATTGATTTTAAAATCATTTAATTTCTACAACCTTAACTTCAAATTCTTCTAAATTTTTACTACCCTTTATTGTACAACAAAAACCTTGATTTTTCAATGCTTTTTCGTTTCTTTTCTGCTGTCCTTTTGCCTTACTTAAAGCTTTTTCATTGACAAAAATGTCATATTTGCTGTTTTTGTCTTTTTCGCCCAAAATTCGGAGTATTTTTTCAAGATAAATGTGTCCCTCACAAAGTTCACGAAAGGCAGGATGATAAGCACCACCTATCATATCACTCTCGACTGTTTCGCTACTGTGAAGCCCTAATTTTATAACTTTTATATTATTCTCTTCAAACAACTGCAAAAGTTTTGCACAGAATGGTGCTGACTCCTCTGCATTTGGTGCTTTGTATTCACCTTTTTCCTGTAAACAACCTAAATGAGTATTTTTTAGAACAACTGTGGGATAAATTCGCACCGTATCAGGTTTTAATTTTATAATTTCTCCTGCTGTATATAAGTCTTTTTCAAAATCGCTTTTGTAAAGACCTGTCATCATTTGTAATCCTAACTCAAAGCCATAATCTTTAATGAGTTTCGATGCTTTTCGCACATCTTCTGCCGTATGACCTCTGCGATTCCACAAAAGAACATCATCATCCATACTCTGTGCACCTAATTCAATGGCAGTTACACCATAGTTTTTCAGGATTTCAAGCACATCTTCATCAATGCAATCAGGTCTTGTTGACACCCTTATTCCTGCAAATTTATGAGTATCCAAAAAACACTTTGCGGCGGTTAAAAGAGAACACATATATTCCCTTTCAATCGCCGTAAAACTACCACCAAAAAATGCTATTTCAGTATTTTTCGGGTCAACATTATATTCAATTGCAGTATTTACCGCTCTTGCCACATCTTCAGGAGTAGCAGGAACTGTTTGCCCGCTGATTGTCCGCTGATTACAGAAACTGCAATCATTAGGGCAGCCCTTATGTGGGACAAAAATGCTTATATTCGAGTGGCTCATAATCCCATTAACTCCAAGGCAGATTTTGCCGCTTCCTGCTCTGCCTTTTTCTTGCTTCTGCCAACGCCTCTGCCGATTACATTACTGTTCATATGAATTTCAACAATAAATTCCTTATCGTGGTCAGGTCCGCTTTCACCAACAACAATATACTCGAATTTTTCGGTAGGGTTCTGTTGCAAAACCTCCTGCAAGGTACTTTTGTAATCCTTGAAAACTGGTGTTTCTTCTGATGAAATCTCAATAAAGGGTAAAACAAATTTCTTTGCTTCTTCTATGCCACCATCAAGATAAATTGCCGCAATAACCGCCTCAAAAGCATCTGACACAACCGACGGACGATGTCTGCCACCTGTATGCTCCTCACCTTTACCGAGTAAAATCATATCACCAAGTTGAATTTTTTCAGCATATTCAAAAAGTGTCTTTTCACAAACGGCGTAAGCACGTTTTTTTGTAAGTTCGCCTTCCTGCTTGTTTTTATAATGCTCAAAAAGGTATTCAGCGGTAATGAACCCTAAAACAGAGTCACCTAAAAACTCAAGACGCTCATTATCAAGTCCTGTACCTTTTTCATTGGCATAAGAAGAATGAGTCAATGCTCTTTTAAGCAATGACTTGTCCTTAAATTCATATCCGATTCTCTTTTCAAAATCAGTCATTGTTAGTCACCTAAATTGTTATTTTTGCAAAATCTTCGAGAGAAGTCATACCCCTTTGGGCTAACTGCATATATCTTTCTTGCTTATCGCGAATTTTCTCTTCAAGTGGTGGTAAAACACCAAAATTCGCACCCATCGGCTGGAAATTCTTAACGCTTTCATCACTTATGTATCGACTTAATGCACCAATCATAGTATCATTTGGAAGAACAACTGTTTCTTCACCACGAAGTCGACGAGCAAGGTTAATTCCTGCCATAAGACCACTTGCCGCAGATTCCATATATCCTTCAACACCTGTAATCTGTCCGCCGAAGAAAATCAGCGGATTGCTTCGCAGACTAAAATCTCCGTTTAAGAGTCTTGGCGAATCGATAAATGTGTTTCTGTGCATAACGCCATATCTTAAAAATTCAGCATTTTTTAGTGCAGGGAACATTGAAAACACTCGTTTCTGCTCACCGAATTTAAGATTAGTCTGAAATCCCACAAGATTGTACATTGTACCGTCCTTGTTTTCCTTACGAAGTTGAAGATTTGCCCAAGGTCTATGGCCTGTTTTCGGGTCTGTAAGACCAACAGGCTTTAACGGACCATATCTCATAGTATCCTTACCACGAGATGCAAGAACCTCAATAGGCATACAGCCCTCATAAACATCTTTTCGTTTATCAAAGGAATGAACTTCAGCACTTTCAGCATTTATAATTGCCTCATAAAACGCCTCGTATTCTGCCTTATTCATAGGACAGTTAATATAGTCAGCCTCGCCACCACGGTCATATCGTGATTGAGTAAAAGCACATTCCATATCAATGCTTTCAGCACTTACAATAGGTGCTGCCGCATCATAGAAAGAGAGTCCGTTTCCGCACATCTGACGAATAGTTTCTGAAAGCCCCTCACTTGCCAATGGTCCTGCACAGATAACTGTACCGTCATAACCCTCAGGAAGTGTTACAACCTCTTTCTCAATAATATTTATATTTTCATCATTTCTGATTTTTTCAGTAATAATTCTTGAAAACAGGAGTCGGTCAACTGCAAGTGCTCCGCCTGCTTCAACCTTACATTCATAAGCAGTTTCAACACAGATGGAATTTAAATATGCCATTTCGTGTTTCAAAAGTCCTGCCGCAGAATTAAGCCTTTCTGCTTTTAAAGAATTTGAGCAGACAAGCTCTGCAAAAGTATCAAGCTTATGAGCAGGAGATTTTTTTGACGGTTTCATTTCATACAAATCAACCTTGATTCCGTTGCGAGAAAGAGCTTTTGCACACTCAACACCGGCAAGACCGCCACCAATAACAGCTGCTTTCATTTATGCTTCTTCCTTTGTCTTTCTTTTTCTCTCTGCTTTTTTCTCAAAACCGCAACCCTCGTTAAGACAAGCTACAATTCCGCCTTTTCTCTTGAAAAGTGATTTGCCACACTGAGGACAAAGGTCATCTGTTGGCTTATCCCAAGTCATAAAGTTACATTCAGGATAGTTTCCGCAACCAAAGAAAGCATAGCCTCTCTTTGACTTTTTCTCAATAACCTTACCGCCACAAACAGGACAGGTTGCTTTTGTCTCAACAACTAAAGGCTTTGTATTTTTACATTCAGGGTATCCGGGACAAGCAAGGAATTTACCGAAACGACCTGACTTGATAACCATATTTCTGCCACATTTGTCGCATTTCACATCAGTTTCGTCTTCCTTGAGTTTAATCTTCTGTCCCTGCATTTCTGCCTTTGCCTTATCAACAGTTGCGATGAATTCATCATAGAATTCGTGAAGCATTTTAATATAGTCAGTTTCACCGCTTTCAACCATATCAAGCTGTGATTCCATTCCTGCTGTAAACTTTACATTTACAATCTTTGAGAATTTGTCCTTAAGAAGTGTTGTAATAGCCTCACCTAACTCAGTTGGCTTTAACTGTTTCTGCTCACGGATTACATATTCACGCTGAGTAATTGTTGAAATAATTGAAGCATAAGTTGACGGACGACCAACACCTGTTTCTTCAAGCGCCTTGATAAGAGATGCTTCTGTATATCTTGCAGGTGGCTGTGTAAAGTGCTGATTTCCTGCAAGTTCTTTCATCTTTATAACATCGCCCTCGTTGATTTTCGGAAGTTTTCCTTCTTCTTCCTCATCCTCGTCTGTGCCTGTTTCATAAAGACAAGTAAACCCATCAAATCGTACTGAATAGCCGTTTGCATTAAATGTTATGAACTTACCGTTTGCCTTATCCTGTTCATTTGCACCTGTAATTTCTGCCTTAACAGTATCCTGAACACAGTTTGCCATAAGAGATGCCACAAAACGTTTCCAGATAAGGTTATATAATTTATATTGGTCAGTTGTAAGACTTGACTTTGCTTGTTCAGGAGTAATTGCCATCATTGTAGGACGAATTGCTTCGTGACCGTCCTGAGCATTTGCCTTTGTCTTGAAATATCTTGGTTTTTCAGGAAGATATTCTTCACCGAAAGTGTTTCTGATATATTCATTTGCAGCAGCTCTTGATTCCTCTGAAATACGAAGCGAGTCAGTTCTCATATATGTGATAAGACCGACAGAACCAAAGCCCTTAACTTCAACACCTTCGTAAAGTTCCTGGGCAACTTTCATTGTCTTTCGTGCCTGGAAATTAAGTTTTCTTGATGCTTCCTGTTGCATTGTAGATGTTGTAAATGGTGGAGCAGGCTGACGACGACGAACACCTTTTTTAACTGATGTTGCAGTATATTCAGCCCCCTCAAGGCGCGCTAAATACATATCACTCTGCTCTTTATTTGTGATTTTAACCTTGCCTGTTTCATCACCTGTAAACTGTGCTTTGAAAGCCTTTTTTGATGAAGGAGCAAGCATTTTTGCATCGAGAGTCCAATATTCTTCAGGATTAAATGCTCTGATTTCATTTTCACGGTCAACAACAAGTCTTACCGCAACAGACTGAACACGACCTGCAGAAAGACCGCGACGAATTTTCTGTGAGATAAACGGACTTAATGTGTAACCCACAAGTCTGTCGAGAATTCGACGCGCCTGCTGTGCATTAACCAAATCTAAGTCGATTTTTTCAGGGTGTTCAATTCCCTTTACAACACTCGATTTATTGATTTCGTTGAATTTAACACGGTTATTATCATTCATATCAAGGTCAAGAAGTGTTGCAAGATGCCAAGAAATTGCCTCTCCCTCACGGTCAGGGTCGGCTGCGAGAATAACTGCTTCGGCAGTTTCTGCAAGCTCCTTAAGTTCCTTGACAAGTTTTTCTTTTCCTTTGATTACAGCATATTTAGGTGCAAAATCATTCTTAATATCAACGCTTAATTTCGCAGCAGGCAAGTCACGGATATGACCTTTTGAGGACACAACCGTGTAATCCTTTCCCAAATATTTCTGAATACTCTTTGCCTTTGAAGGCGACTCAACAATTACAAGTTTTGACATATATCATCATCCTAAAATTAATCTGTATATTCTGTATTTATTCTATATCGTCTGCCGCTTAATTGAGTGACAAGACCATAAATTTCAAGTTCTGTTATTGCAGAGAGTGTTTTTTCAGTTGTCAATCCGCAACAACCGATTATTTCATCAATATGCTTTGGGTCTTCGCCTAAAAAACCATAGACCTTTTTAGCATTCTCTGTCAAGTAGGCCGGAGCCTCTTTTTTAATTTTCTCTGCCTTTATTTCAGTCTTTTCCTGTTCTTTTACTGCAACAGGCTGATTTTCTTTTTCCATAAGATATTTCTGTGTGCGTCTGATTATCTCATCATCTGGAAAACGCTCTTTCTTACCAAGTTTATCGAAATATCTTGCGTGATACGATTCGAGAATATCATTTGGTGAAAAAACAGGAGTTGCACCGTTGCGGATAAGGTTATTAGTACCAAGAAATGAGGAACTCACCAAATCTCCTGGAACTGCAAAAACATCTTTTCCCTGTTCAAGAGCAAGTCTTGCGGTTATAAGAGAACCGCTTCTCTCACCGGCTTCAACAACGACTGTTCCAAGACTAATTCCCGAAATAATACGATTACGCAGTGGGAATGTCATACGACTTGCAGGATAATACGGAGGAAATTCCGTTATCAACGCACCATTTTTCACGATTTCATCTCTTAAAGGCTTGTTTTCCATAAGGTATTTTGCACCTAAACCGCAACCTAATACACAAATGGTCTTACCTTTTTCGTCAAGAGCGCCTTTATGTGCCGAACTGTCAATTCCCAATGCACCGCCTGAAACAATGGTAAAACCAATATGAGCCATAGCCGAAGATAAAGCCCTCGCAACAGAATTACCGTAATCCGATGCTTTTCTTGCACCTACAACTGAAATCATCAGCTCATTTGTCAGGGCAGTTTCATCACCCTCAACATACAACACTAAAGGCAGATTTTGAAGGTGTAACAACTGTGACGGATAATATTCACTTGATGGTGTAATAATTTTCCAACCATTTTCCTTAACCGTGCCATATATTTTTTGTGCCT
This sequence comes from Candidatus Fimenecus sp., assembly GCA_045534995.1. Lineage (GTDB taxonomy): Bacteria > Bacillota > Clostridia > Oscillospirales > Acutalibacteraceae > Fimenecus. The sequence continues at coordinate 30,233 of JAZSKT010000133.1, read as the reverse complement.
CCTCAAGAGGAAAACTCTTGAGTTTTTCTACCTGACGCCTTGTTAGTACATCAAGAGAGAAAACCTCATTAAAACTTGAGGCATATATCTCATAGGGGTTCCACTCATAATATGAAATTAAATCAAGACAGGATGCACCTGCACCTAAACCGCAGGACATCCATATCCAATACACATCATAGTTCATCTTGTCATTTCCCACATAATTATAGACGCAGCCGCAGCAGCATTCAAAGACTCTGCTCTGCCATCCATTTTAATCGTGATTCTGTCGCTGCATTTTTCAATGATTTCCTTTGAAACGCCGTTACCCTCGTTGCCGATTATACACACAGCACCTTTTGAAAAATCAACGGTTATCACATTTTTTGCATCTCTGTCAGGGACAGTTGCAAAAACATCAATCCCTAAATTTTTGCATTTTTCGATTTCATTCTCCAAGTCCTGACAAATACATACAGGAAGTCTGAAAAGAGCGCCCATTGATGCTCTTAAAGCTTTTGGATTATAAATATCGCAACCGCCGTAAATCACCATTCCGTCAAGACCCAATGCTTCTGCAGTACGGGAAATTGCACCTAAATTATCAGGATTCTGAATGGTGTCAAGAGCAATATACTTCTTGCCTTTTTCATACTCAAAACTATTCTGTTTCATTTTTACCGTACACACAACACCCTGTGGTGTAACTGTATCGCTTATGGATTTCAAAACATCATTGCTGACAGTATAAAATGACCTACAACCATTACGCAGAGATGCTATCTCGTCACCATATTTTTCAGCACAGTTTTCAGTACAAAAAACACTTTCAATCTGGCATCCGCTAAAAAGGGCATCACAACAAAGGCGGACACCTTCCACTACGAAAAGTCCGCTGTTTTTTCTGTTCTTTGAGGAAGTCAGAAGTGACTTTACTTCTTTAATTTTCGGGTTATTCTTAGCATTTATTACAATATCAAACATAATTTATAAAACGCAAAAACCACGCGCGAGGAAAATCCTCATGCGTGGTTAATTTCTTATTTAAGAGCTTCTTTTGCTTTTTCTGTAAGTGCTGTAAATGCTGCAGGGTCTGCAATTGCAATCTCTGAAAGCATCTTTCTGTTAAGGTCAATACCAGCTTTTTTAAGACCGTTGATGAATGTTGAATAATTCATACCGTTCATCTTGCAAGCAGCTGAAATTCTTGTAATCCAGAGCTTTCTGAAATCACGTTTCTTCTGCTTTCTGCCGATATAAGCATAGTTACCACTCTTCATAACAGCCTGCTTAGCAGTTCTGAAAAGTTTGCTCTTTGAACCATAGTAGCCCTTAGCGAGCTTTAATACTTTATTTCTTCTTTTGCGAGTCATCATCGCACCTTTAACACGTGCCATTTCTCTTTACCTCCGATTGAATAGATACGTTTATGCGTTTTTCACGCTTCGATTATTGTTGTGAAACAACAAGGTTCCGGGGTACCCGTCCGCATCTCAATGCGTTGACGGGTCGGGTTCTTATTTATAAGGAATAAGACGCTTAATCTGAGCTGTATTTGTCTTATCAGCAACAGCTGTCTGACGAAGGCCTCTTTTTCTCTTTGTGCTCTTCTTTGTTAAGATGTGAGACTTGTTAGCGTGTGCTCTGATTGGCTTGCCATTCTTTGAAAGCTTAAATCTTTTCTTTGCTCCGCTATGTGTTTTAATTTTCGGCATAATAATATCCTCCTAATATAATATACTACCTTATTTCGAACCCTTTGGTGAGAGGAACATAAGCATTTGACGACCTTCAAGCTTTGCAGGTTTGTCAACTGTACCAAATTCCTCAACAGCAACTGCGAAACGTTCCATAATTCCGTTACCCAAATGTGCGTGAGCCATTTCACGACCTCTGAAACGGATTGAAACTTTAACTTTGTTGCCTGATTTCAGGAACTTAAGGGCGTGATTTACCTTTGTATCAAAGTCATGAGTATCAATGTTGACAGAAAGTCTGATTTCCTTTGTTTCAATAACTTTCTGGTTTTTCTTTGCTTCCTTTTCTTTTTTTGCCTTATCAAAACGATACTTGCCGTAGTCCATAATCTTACAAACCGGTGGCTGTGCGTTAGGGGCAATTTTTACAAGGTCAAGGCTACGCTTTTCAGCTTCTTTAACAGCATCTTTACTGGACATAATGCCAAGCTGTTCACCATTGTCAGTAATAACTCTGACTTCCTTGTCGCGAATTTCTTCATTGATTTGCAATTCTTTGGTACTGATAAATAAACACCTCTCCATGCCCTGTGGGCGAAATTAAAAATGCGGACAGAAATTCTGCCCGCACCATTACAAATCAAACTTTTTAAAAAGTATTGACCAGCCAACTGAAAGTCGGTCAGGTGAGAACAAAATTACTGCTCTGCTTTATTTTGCTCTGTTATTATAACACAAATTTTTGTGATGTCAACAGTTTTTTGAAATTATTTTACCTTGGTAAGAGTAATATCATCTTGAATCAGCATCAAGGTGTCTCCGTCCAATTCATAGTCCGTTGTGAATTCCTGCGCACTTCCAGTTCTCATAAATATAAATTTTCCTTTTTCGATTCTCCAGGTACCACTATCTTCACCTATATGTTCTTCTATTGCTATGTAATCTTCATCGACTATTTTCTCTTTCATATCTTGCACAGATTCGTAACCTGAGGCTACAATATCATCCACTGTCAAACCCTTATCAATAATAATTTCATCATACATACTCATCATCGCTTCTTTAGTTTTTTCTTCATCGATTTCCCATGCATAATGACCCTCTGTTATTACAAGATTTTCAGTTAAATCAAATCTATATCCATCCGAAAATTCTATCTCATAAGTATATGCCCATGTTCCAATAAGCTTATCAGCTTTGTTACTATCAAATATAGATATACCCACACCTATTAATATTAGTGCAATCGCTCCTCCAATAAATCTTGACCAGTCAACTTTAGGGAATTTAAACCTCTTCTTTTTCTCTGGTTGTTGACCATACAAATTTTGATATTGATTATCACTTTGTAGATTAACATTTTGTTGAGGATAATCCATCCCCACATATCCATAATTGTTTTGCTGGTTATTTTGATAACTATTGTTCATATCATTCATTTTCATACCCACTTCCATTTTTTATACTTATTGTACCATCAAAATATATCACAGCATTATGACAAAGTCAATAGTACTGATAAGTGTTAACAAGTACGCGATTTGTTGCTGTTTAATATGCAATTGTGGGTAGGTCATTCTGAGAAACGCAAGAATCTCAGTCATATTTAAACAGACGCTTCGTTTCACTCAGGATGACTGTGACTTTTCAATAGGGTCAAGTTCCCACCGTTATTAGTTTAATACACAAATTGGAGTTTGTCGAAATGATTGCCCCCCTTCCGTCAAATTATAATTTACAAGTTACAACATTATCATAAATCATTTGATTTGACAACACAATGTTTATTATAGTAAAATATATACATTATAATAGAATGGAATGATTTTATGAGTTATACAATCAAAAATCCTTACGAAGGTGTCATGAACCTTTTAGGTGATATGGAAAATCACTACAAAACCAATTTGCACACTCATTCAACATATAGTGATGCAAACGACACTATGACAGATATGATTAAAGGCTTTTATGACAACGATTTTGACATCGTCGCTTTTGCTGAACACGGAATTTTAGGTAAGCGTTGGAATGAAAAGCCTACACACATTCCTTTTTTCAATTTCCAATATCTCTGGCACGGTAAACGCAGTTATCTTACAGAAGAACAGTACAAGGCAATAAAAAACGGTACATACAAAACTGAAAACAACTTAAGAACTAAAAAGCGTGGTCTTGAGGATGTGCCTGATGCTATTGAATGCAATATGTTTACCATTATGAAAAACCATGTTAACGGATATTTCACCGATAATGCCTATGAGGGTATTCAAGGTGTTGAATTTGACTATGAAATTCCAATGGGTTTAATTGAAAAAAGCGGCGGCATCTCTCATATCAATCACCCGACCGATTTGTTACAAGCGAAGAAAAATCCCGACTGTGCAAAGGAAGAAAAGAACATTCATTTCTTTGCTAATCTTCTTAAAAAATACCCCTCATGTATGGGTATTGAAGTTCTTAATATGTACGATATTCCAAACCGCAGTGACCGAATTCTCTGGGATGAACTTTTAAAACTTCTCACTCCTCACGGACGCAAGGTTTTCGGTTTTTCAAACAGCGATGCACATCAGGTTGACCAGATTGACACAGCATTTATGGACTTTATTCTCCCTGAATATTCACTCCAGACTCTCCGTAATGCTATGGAAACAGGCACATTTTTCTCAATTGCCCGTTATGCTAAAAACGAGTTGGGCGAAGATTTTGTGGGCGTTGGCCCTTGTCCTCGTGTTGTTGGAATTGACGTTGATGACGATGCTAATACAATTACAATCAAAGGTATTAATTGCAAGGAAATCGATTGGATTGCCGACGGTGAAACAATCAAAACAACTACCATTGAAAAAGACGGCGAAATCACATCAACTATCACTCTCGGTGAACATGCTGATAAGATTTCCTGCTATGTCCGTGCACAGCTTAAAGGTACAGGCGGTATCTGTCTGACTCAGGCGTTCATCTGTGACGACGGCAATATGGAAAGCCTTAAAAAACCGATTATTGAGGAAAAACTTACTGAAGAACAGAAAAAGAAAAGAAAATTCTACAGCAATAAATTTGGTGTTATTTGCGGAAAACTGACAAAGAAAATATAAAAACAACCTATATGGAAAATGTAGAGGCTAACGACCTCGGCAACCCGAGCCCAATGATTAATATAAATTAAAAACGGGACGCCGAGTCGACGTCCCCTACAAAATAAATAAATTGCATATAGAATACAATAATGGCGGAGTCAAAAAACGACTCCGCCATATTTTTTATTTCTTCAACCCTTTTGCAAGAGTTATCAATGTATCAAGCTGTTCCGTGCTTAATCCTTTTACAGCATCAAGCAATTCATTTTCTTTAGTAGGACTTTTGGATTCAGTATCAAAGAACTCTTTAGGTGTGATATTTAAATATTCACAAATATAAAAGAATACTGTCATTGATGGGAAAGATAATTGATTTTCAATGTTATTAATGTAATTTTCGCTAAAACCCATTGACAAACTCATATCACGAGCAGAAACACCTTTATTTTCTCTCAATTGTGCTAATCTTAAACTAAAATCTTTTTGTTCCACGAAAAGAATCACCTCTTTGTACCCAATTGTACTATACATAACATTTAAATTTGCACAATTAAAAAGTGTTTTAATGTTGACATCCACATTTTTTGAGTGTATAATAAATTTGTTACCTACTATAATTGGTAACGAAAAATACTCCATGCTCCATTGAAGTAATGGTATTTTTAAGAGGGAGCTTCTGGAGGATTATATTTCGTCGAAAACAGCCTGTTTTCGGCGATTTTGCTTTTTTATAAGCTTTTGTAACAAAATCATACTTTTTTACGATATTAGATTCGTTTTCTCTTTTATTAATTGTGTGTACAGGAGGCCAATTTATGATTTCAATATCACCTAAAGAACTTCATCAATTATTAAAAGACAAAGGGGTTGAATATTTGTTCTTCTCCTGCACGGTGCGTAATGCTTGTACAATGCTTCAGTCAAACACTTTGATGTCGTTGCTCCAACTTTCGCATAAGCAGTTACCCATGACACAAGTTGACGATGCCACTCTGTACAAACAAGCCTGTATGTGGAACAAAATACCTCTTTATCTGTATGATTTACACGGATATTTTTTGCGACAAAACAAATTAGGACCTGTATGCTTTAAAATATCTGTAGATTTTTTATTGGAAATTGACGAAAGAGACCTTTGTATTTCAAAAAGAAATCCATTTTATCGAAAAAAGAATATGACGAGAAATGATATATGCTATTCTTCAGTAGCAGAATTTTCCAAAATTTTTGATTCACTTTATAATGATAAAAAAATACATAAAAATATTATTTTAATTCGAGATAAAAAATCTCAAATAAACTTATCAAAATATTTAAAAGAGATTTCTCTTGATATCCTTGAAAACAAACATCTTTTATTTAAAAAAGCTAAAAACGCATTAATTTCTGTCCTTGAAAAGTCAAATTTGAATCATATTACATTTAAAGTAAACAAATGCAAAAACTTTTGTTTCTGTCAAACAAACTATGGCGAAATGTCTGTAAATGAAATTGAAAAATTATTCTTACCATAATAAAATTTATGAATAAAACTGTTGACAGTTGACAGATGGTGTTGTATAATACAAAATGTATCCCAATGTACAAGGGAGGGAATTTTAATGAGTCAGGTAAAAGTTAAAGAAAACGAGTCCTTGGAAAGTGCTCTCAGAAGATTTAAGAGACAGACTTCTCGTGACGGTGTCATTCAGGAAGTTCGCAAAAGAGAGCATTACGAAAAGCCTTCTGTAAAGAGAAAGAAGAAGTCTGAGGCTGCACGTAAGCGTAAGTTTAAATAATCTTTCGCTTTGCGGAGCTATGTTTTAAAACGCAAGTGGGCATCCATTGACGGATTGCCCACTATTTTTTTAACCGACGATAATAATCGTCAAGCCAAAGGAGAATTACTATGGTTTCACCTATGCCGAAATATCGCTATAAAAGCGTTTTAGATATTACTGTTGACGATTTACGAAAAATGGGAGCAAAAGCAGTTGCACTCGACATCGACAACACTATTTGCAACGATGGAACAACAAAATGTATTGACGGTCTTGAAGAATGGCTTAAGGAAATTCAGAATAATGAAATCAAAGTTATGATAATTTCAAATGCTATTCCTCGTCGTCCGAAAATTGTTTCCAAAAAACTTGGTCTGTCATTTATCGCCAACGCAAAAAAGCCAAAACCACACACACTTATTAAAGGCGCAGAAATAATGGGTGTCAGAATAAACGAATTAGCTATGGTCGGTGACCAGATTTTTGCAGATGTTATGGCAGCCAACAGTTGCGGTGCGATTGCAATCCTCGTTGATGCACTCAAGGGCAAAACTCGTTTCCCTATATTCTATGCAACTCGTCGTCGCAAGGCTGCACCAATTCTTAAAGAATTTGAAAAACTACATGGATATGGTTATTATGATTAAAAATTTGCAGAAATTATTAAATGATAAAGGAAACGGATATTCTGCATTGATTATCTCTCCTGAAAACAGAAAATATTTTACAGGTTTTGATTCTTCTGACGGTTTTTTACTTGTATCCTCTGACCGTGCAGTATTCATTACTGACGGACGATATATCGAAGCTGCCCAAAAGCAGATTTCAAATTGCGAAGTTAGACTTTTGGGCAAAACTTATCCGCAAATCGCAGAAATTCTCGGCGAAATGGGATGTAAACATCTTCTTGTTGAGTCCACAAGAATGACCGTTGCAACATACAATTCACTTAAAGGCGTTCTTAAAAATATAAGTATCTCAACAGATTCTACTTTGGATTCGCTTATAAATATGCTTCGTTCAGTAAAGGCTGAAAATGAAGTTGAAAGCATTATCAAGGCACAACGAATTGCCGAAAATGCTTTTGACCATATTCTTGGGTTCATTAAACCCGGGGTTACTGAAAAGGAAATTGCACTTCAGCTTGACTTTTTTATGCTTCATAACGGTGGCGAAGGACTATCCTTTGAAACTATTGCAGTAAGCGGTAAAAATTCATCAATGCCTCACGGTGTCCCATGTGATAAAAAGATTAAAAACGGCGATTTTATCACAATGGATTTCGGCACAATTATAAACGGATACCACAGCGATATGACAAGAACTGTTGCAGTAGGCTTTGCTACCGATGAAATGAAAAATGTTTATGATACAGTCCTTAAAGCACAGCAAAACTGCCTTGATAACATCAAAGCAGGTGTTTCCTGTAAAAACGGTGATATGTTCGCAAGAAGCGTTATCAACGATTCAGGCTACGGACAGTATTTTACCCATTCAACAGGCCACGGTGTCGGTGTAGAGATTCACGAATTTCCTAACGTGTCACCTGCTTCGGGCAGTATTCTTCAAGTTGGTAACATTGTAACTGTGGAACCCGGAATATATATCCCTGAAAAATTTGGTGTAAGAATTGAAGATATGGCGCTTATCACCGAAAGTGGTTGTCAAAACCTTACCAATTCACCTAAAAATTTAATTATCTTATAAATAGTGCAGTTATAATTGCACCAACGCCTGCCGAGGCTGCTAATTCTGCAATTTGCAATACTCGGCTTTTTGTTTTTTGTTTTCTGGTTTTTGGTGTTCCCGGTGAATTCATTATACTTGCAATTGCTTTTGACTTTAATTTTCCCTCGTTTTCTGCACTAAATTCAGGGCGCACGAAGAACAACGCTTTTTCAAAATACTCGCATCCTGTTTCGTGTATTTCGAGAACTTGACGATTGACACCTTTTACCATATTTTTATCCTCACATATTTTTTATCATTTTGAAAATATCTTTAGTTTTTTTAGGTATTTTTATACTATTTTTACATAATGATTTTACAGAAATTTTTGTCAATATGGGATTTTTACCAAAAATTATTTTACCTAAAAATATACAAATAGTATAAATAACTTTTCAACTAAATTGTTGAAAACTCTGTTGAAAATGTTTATAACTCCCATCAAAATCATTGAAAATTAAAGGATTTTTCCACTTTTCGACAAATTTGATAAAAGATTGTTAAATAAATGTCAAATACGATTTGTTATAACATCTTTACAAATTATACATAATGGAACATGCCTCACTTATTTTTTGTCTAAAATTTTTGTGCATTTTGACATTGTCATTTTTAGATAGAATTTTCTGATTTTTTTAGTTATTTTGCAAAGGATTTTTATTATGAAGAATTGCTACAAAATACCTTGCCCACCCACCTTTGATTTAGGTCTGTGTCTTGACTGTGGTCAGGCATTTCGCTGGGTATTTAAGGACAATATGTGGCAGGGCGTTGCCTTTGGCAGATTCCTGCAGATTCAACAAACTGACAATGAACTCATCTTTTACGACTGCACAGAGGAAGATTACAATCTTATCTGGAAGAGTTACTTTGATTTTGACCTTGACTATGAAAAAATCGTTTCTTCTTATGATGATAAGCATCTTATAACTGCAGTTAAGGAATACAACGGCATCCGAATTCTTCGTCAGGAACCTTGGGAAGCACTTTGCTCATTTATTATTTCGCAAAACAACAATATCCCACGAATTAAAGGAATTATTGAAAGGCTTTGCGATACATTCGGTGATGGTGAATCAGGTAAGAAGACATTTCCGTCTGCTGAAAAATTATCAAAACATACTGTTGAGGATTTATCGCCATTACGAGCAGGTTTCAGGGCAAAATATATTATTGATGCAGCACAAAAAGTTTCAAACGGCGAAGTCGATTTTAATAAAATACAGGAAAATTCCATTGATTTCGGCAGAGAAGAATTACAGAAAATCAAAGGTGTTGGCGCAAAAGTTGCTGAATGCACGCTTCTTTACGGATTTCACAAACTTGAGGCATTTCCGGTTGATGTATGGGTAAAACGCATTATGGCAGAAATGTATCCTGAGGGCTTACCTGATTGTACAAAAGGCACAGAAGGAATCGCCCAACAGTACCTTTTCCATTGGAGAAGAATGCAGGATAGATAAATTTTGTCTATTTATTTGACAAGGTGTTCATTTTATGCTATTATACATTCACATTATATAGGTTATATCTCGTCTTTTGACGAGTGAAAAAGGAACCCCATCGGTTTATCCGATGGGGTTTTGGGTTTTATATGAATATTTTTCTTATGCGATAGATGTTTTTTAACTTCTTGCAATGCCACTTTTTCTTGCAGCCTCACTGACAGCTTCTGCAACTGTTTTTCCGACTCTTTCATCAAAGGCTTTCGGCAATATATATTCCTCTGTCAGCTCATCATCTGCCACAAGAGATGCAATAGCCTTTGCCGCAGCAATTTTCATTTCCTCGTTAATGTCACTTGCCTTGCAATCAAGAGCACCACGGAAAATTCCCGGAAATGCAAGTACATTATTAATTTGATTAGGATAATCACTTCTGCCTGTGCCGACAACTCTCGCGCCGGCATTTTTTGCTTTATCGGGCATAATTTCAGGTACGGGATTTGCCATTGGGAAAACAATAGCATCAGAAGCCATTGAACTAATCATTTCTTCTGTGACAATATTGGGTGCTGAAACACCGATAAATATGTCCGCACCTTTCAACGCATCTTTGAGAGTGCCTTTAAGATTATTTTTATTTGTAATTTCAGCCATTTCTTCCTGTGCAGGATTCATCCACTCTCTGCCAACTGTAAGGATACCTTCCTTATCACACATTATGATATTTCCTGCACCCATTTTATAAATAAGCTTTGCAATAGCAATACCTGCCGCACCTGCACCGCTGAATACAACGGTACAATCCTCTATTTTTTTACCTACAACACGAAGTGCATTTGTCACGGCAGCACCCACAACAACTGCTGTACCGTGCTGGTCATCATGAAAAATAGGAATATCGCATTTTTCCTTTAATTTTCTCTCAATCTCAAAGCATCTTGGAGCAGCAATATCTTCAAGATTTATTCCGCCGAAGCTTCCTGATAAAAGCGTAATGCAATTTACGATTTCATCAACGTCCTTACTTTTTATGCAAAGTGGAATTGCGTCAACTCCGCCAAATTCCTTAAAAAGGACACATTTGCCCTCCATAACAGGCATTCCTGCCTCGGGACCAATATCGCCAAGTCCCAACACGGCAGTTCCGTCAGTCACAACTGCAACCGTATTCCAACGGCGTGTCAACTCATATGATTTATTTATGTCCTTTTGAATTTCAATACAGGGCTGGGCAACTCCGGGAGTGTATGCAAGTGACAATGACTCCTTATCATTTGCTTTTACCCTTGTCTTTATTTCAATTTTACCTTGCCATTCATAATGAAGCTTTAAACTTTCTTTTGCATAGTCCATTGGTTTTCGCCTCTTGTTTAACATATTTACGGCGGGAGCAAGCCCCCGCCCTTCTTTATTGTCGTTCAAAATATTCGTCGTCAGCGATATAATATGTTCTGATATATCCGTCAGCAGAAAGAAAAACTATTTCTCCCGTTTCTGACAGATAATACACCATATCATTATCGCCGTCATCTGTTTCATACTTTCTCTTAACCTTAGGATTTTCTATTACCTCGTTTGCTTTTATGAGATATTCCTCTGGTGAATCACATTTTGTTGCTTCACCGTGTTCCAAAAAATGCTTTCGCATCTTTTCACCATCACGAAAATAATGTTTAATAACCATTAGTGTTCAATCCAATCTCTTGAACGCTCAACTGCGCGAAGCCATCCGCGATATCTCTTTTCTCGCTTTTCCATATCCATTTTTGGCTCGAACACTTTATCAATCTGACGAATTTTCCCAATTTCATCCATATCTTTCCAAAAACCTACTGCAAGACCTGAAAGATATGCAGCACCAATGGCTGTTGTTTCAACCATCTTTGGTCTGTTTACGTTTGTTCTTATCATATCAGCCTGAATCTGCATCATAATATCACTTACAGATGCACCACCGTCAACACGAAGTTCAGAAAGTTTGATGTCAGAATCCTGTTTCATTGCCTCAAGTAAGTCTGTCATTTGATATGCAATCGCTTCAAGGACACTTCGGCAAATATGCGCAGCAGTAGCACCACGAGTAAGTCCTACAATAGTACCACGAGCATACATATCCCAATATGGTGCACCAAGACCTGTAAAAGCAGGAACAAAATAAACACCGTTTGAATTCTCTACACTTTCTGCAAGTTCATCACAACGACGAGCAGACGGAATAAGCTGTAAATCATCACGAAGCCACTTGATTACTGAACCCGCATTAAAAGCTGAACCCTCAATAGCATAAGTAACCTTATCACCTAATCCCCATGCAACACCTGTAACAAGATTATTCTTTGATTCAACTCGCTTTTCGCCTGTATTCATAAGCAAGAAGCAACCTGTTCCGTATGTATTCTTCGCCTGACCTTGCTTAAAGCAACCCTGACCGAAGAGGGCCGCAGGCTGGTCACCGATTGCACCTGAAATAGGCACACCTGCAAGTTCTTCAATACCCATAACACTCTTTGCAACAGTTCCGTAAACCTTGCTTGACGGTTCACATTTAGGAAGCATTGTCATCGGAACACCAAGTTTTTCGCAAAGATATTCGTCCCAACAAAGCTTATCAACATCAAAGAGCATTGTACGTGATGCATTTGAATAGTCCGTAATATGTACTGCACCGCCTGTAAGATTCCAGATAAGCCATGTTTCAACCGTACCGAAAAGAAGCTGCCCTTTTTCAGCCAACTCTCTTGCACCGTCAACATTGTCAAGAATCCACTTGATTTTTGTTGCAGAGAAATATGCATCAACAACAAGACCTGTATGATCTTTTATGTATTGTGACAATTCAGCATCCGCCTTAATTTTTTCACACATATCAGCAGTTCTTCTGCACTGCCATACAATCGCATTGTAAATAGGTTTGCCTGTTGACTTATCCCAAACAATTGTTGTTTCACGCTGCTTTGTGATACCTATTGATGCAATATCTTCAGCTGTAGCCTTGTTTTGAGCCATAACTTCTATAACAGAATGCAACTGTGAGAAAAGAATCTCCATAGGATTATGTTCAACCCAACCTGTATGTGGATAAATCTGACTGAATTCGTGCTGTGCCTTAAAGCAGATATTACCTTTTTTATCAAAAAGAATTGCACGGGAACTTGTTGTTCCCTGGTCTAATGCCAATACGTATTTTTTCATTGTATAACACCTCAATTTATATAATAGAAAGTTTTTAACTATTCCCCTAATTATAATTAAAATTCAACTTTTTCTTTTATTTTTTCTGCTTCCTTTTTTGCTTTTGCGTCATCAATAAGGTTGTGTAAACCTTGCCAATGGAAAACTCTACGCTTAAACCAAAGTGAAGAAGCGTGTTTATATATAAACGACGGACACGCTTTTTTTAGTGGAGCATACCCAACATTATAAACATCAAGAACTTTATAATAGTCACCTATTTTGTGTACAAAAGTAGTGAATGACGGATACCCCTTTTCTGCCCACGCATTTTCTGCCATTGCGCCCAATCTCGGGAAAGTAAGGAATTCAAGGCGTTTCATATTAGGAACATACTCCGTCCACATCTGAGCTTCAATTCCTAAGGTTTCGCTGTCATCCTCTGTCAACGCTCCGTCATCATCACAAACCTGCTTCAGCGTATTCCAACCATATGGGAAATCAAAATAATACGGATAACAGGATGTATTAATCATCTTACGACCACGCTTTAGTTCGTTTTTAACTACTTCCTTATCGTCACCCATTCCGCAGACATCCCACGCAATATCCGTGTTCAAAATATCTGCATTTTTGTTTTCGTCATAATTCCACATTATGGATGAATATCCTTTTGACTTAAGATATTCGTCAACCTTGTTCATAAAGAACATCTGCAAAGCATCTTCGTCAGCAAGTGAATTTTCCTTGATAACTTTCTGACAATGAGGACAGTTTTCCCAACGCATCTTAACTGCCTCATCACCACCGATATGAATGACTTTATCAGGAAATAATTCTATCAATTCATCAAGAACATCATAAACAAATTTATATGTGGTTTCTTTTCCTGCACAAAGTATATCGTGTTTAACTCCCCAATGAGTTGCAACCTCAAGTTTTCTGTCAAGACAAGAAAGTTCGGGATAACAAGAAATCGCAGCCACACTATGTCCCGGAATGTCGAATTCAGGAATAACTTTTATAAATCTCTCGTGACAATATGCGACAATTTCTTTTACCTGTTCTTGTGTATAATATCCACCATGAGCTTTATGATTAAAATTGGTATGACTTCTTTTTGAACCTTTTTCAATAAGAAGCGGATATTTCTTGATTTCTATTCGCCATCCCTGGTCTTCTGTCAAGTGCCAATGCAACACATTCAATTTATGAAGAGCCATCAAGTCAATGATTTTTTTAATCTCATCAACTGTGTAGAAATATCTTCCGCAGTCAAGCATAAATCCACGATAAGAAAAACGAGGATAATCTGTAATTTCAGTATATGGGATTTTACCCTCAGTCTGCAACAACATCTGTTTTAATGTCTGTAATCCATAGAACAGACCGGTTTCTGTTTTTGCATTTATGAAAACTCGTCTGTTTTCACATTTTATGGTGTACCCCTCATCTTGCTCAATAGAATTGTCAATTGCAAGAATAATTGACCTTTCTTCACCTGTGTCCTCGTGAACATACACCTTTTTATTCAAAGTTTTTCTCGCAAAAGAAATAAACTCATCTACAAACGGATATGGTGAAATTGTAGTTCCTGTATGAAGCGTAAAACCTTTTTTGTCCCGATTTATAAATATGCTTACAGGTTGAGGAACAATATTAAACATTCCTGACGCCTCCAATTTGTGCAATATAAATTTATACAAATTAATTCTAACATAAAATCCTTTTAACTACAATAAAAATAGTGTATATTTTTCTCTTGAAATTGTGTTGTATATGTAGTATAATAACTTGAAAAGAATGAGATGCCTTAATTCAGTCGTGTGCCGTGTGGGTCCTGTGCGGCGAAGCGCCGTGAACCATGTCAGGCGGGGAACCGAGCAGCATTAAACGGTTTGCATCGGGCGCCACAGTCTGCCTGCACGACACATGACTGAGTTAAGGCATTTTTATTAGCATCAATTCAGGAGGAGAAAAAATATGTACCGTGCATTTTACCGAAAATACCGACCATCAACATTTACCGATGTTGTGGGACAGGAACATATCACAAAAACACTTGAAAATGCCGTAAAAACAGGTAAAACAAGTCACGCATATCTTTTTACGGGTTCTCGCGGAACAGGTAAAACCTCCTGTGCAAAAATCCTTGCCAAGGCAGTTAACTGTATCAATTCTCATAACGGAAATCCTTGTAACGAATGTGAAATCTGCAAGGGAATTGATTCCGGTGCAATACTTGACATAATCGAGATTGACGCTGCATCAAACAACGGTGTCGACAACATCCGTGATTTGCGTGAAGAAGCAAATTTCACTCCTGCAAACGCTAAATTCAGAGTTTACATTATTGACGAGGTGCATATGCTCTCAATCGGCGCATTCAATGCACTTTTAAAAACTCTCGAAGAGCCCCCTGCACATGTGATTTTCATATTGGCAACTACCGAAGTTCATAAATTACCGTCAACAATTCTTTCTCGTTGTCAACGCTTTGATTTCAAGCGAATTCCACCTGAAGCTATTGCAGGCAGACTTATGGAAGTTGCAGTTAAAGAAAATCTTCAACTTGCTGACGACGGCGCTATGCTTATAGCACGAATTGCTGATGGTGCTATGCGTGATGCATTATCACTTCTTGACCGCTGTTCTTCCCACGAAGGACTTATTGATTCTGCTACGGTTGCAAGCAGTGCAGGTCTTGCGGGACGAGAATATATCTTTGAGCTTTGTGACTGTATTCTTGAAAAAGACGCTGCAAAAGCATTAGAGGTTGTAAATAAACTCTATAACGATTCTTGTGATATGGAAAGACTTATCACAGAGCTTACAAGTCATTTCAGAAATCTTATGGTTTCAAAGGCTGTAAAGAATTTTCAAGATATGATTATCTGTTCTCAAGGTGAAATAGAAATCATTCGTCAGCAGAGTACAAAAACAACACTTGCAACAATTATGTCCTGTATTGATATTCTCACAGCATCTGCATCTACAATGAAGCAAGGGGCAAACAGAAGAACAAGTGCAGAACTTTGTATTATCAGACTTTGCACACCAAGTCTTGACGGAGATTTGAATGCAATTCTCCGCAGATTAAGTGAACTTGAAAGTGCAGTTTCATCAGGTGAAATCGCAGTTAAGGCAGAAACACCTGCTCCTGTTAAAGAACCTGATGTCAAGGTTGAAAAACAACCAGAACCGGCACCAGCAGAGCCTGCAAAAGAGCCAGAAAAAGAGGAAATACCTCTTCCGGAGCCATCACCAGCACCGCAGGAAGAAAAAACTGCACCACAGAATATGGGAACAAATCCTTTTGATAAATGGCCTGAGGTTCTCGAAAAACTTTTTGCAAAAGATAAGAGCCTTATTGCAATGCTTACAGGTTCTTCAGCATTTATCCATCAGGGTAAATATTTACTCATTAAAGGTTCACCTGTATTGGAACTTTATCTTAAAACAGGTGATTATTCAAAAATCATAAAAGAAGCCGTTACACAAATAACAGGCAAAACATATACACTTGCTGTTTATAACAACAAGCAAGAACAAACACCGAAAAATCCACTTTCTGACCTTGTGTCAAAAGCAAAAAATCTCGGTGTAAAAATTGAGGAGGAATAAAAATGAAAGCAAGAATACCAAACCAGGGCGGTCAGGCAAATATGATGAAACGCATTCAGCAGATGCAGGAGGATATGGCTCGTGTTCAGCAGGAATGTGAAGAAGCAGAATATAATGCGTCTGCAGGTGGCGGAGCAATTGATGTTACAGTAAACGGCAAGCATCAGCTCGTATCAGTTAAAATTCAGCCTGATGTTGTTGACCCTGAAGATGTTGAAATGCTTGAAGATTTACTCGTTGCAGCAGTAAACGAAGCTATGAGAAAGGCTGACGAAACTGCTGAAAGAGAAATGGGCAAAATCACAGGCGGAATGAACATTCCAGGACTTGGATTTTAATTAAATCAACAAAACCATTGGAGCATTAAGTTATGGCAATAGTATCTTTGGAAAAATTGATTGAAGAATTTCGCAAAATGCCCTCTGTCGGTGTGAAATCGGCGGAGCGTATGGCATATTATATTCTTGGTCTTGATGACGAGGGTACAAAAAATCTTGTTGATGCCATAAATAATGCACATACTAATATACACACCTGTTCTGTTTGCTGTAATCATACCGAGGGTGAAAAATGCAACATCTGTAATAATGCAAATCGTGATAGTTCTGTAATCTGCGTTGTTGAAAACCCAAGAGATGTTACAGCCTTTGAGCGCACTCACGAGTATAAGGGCACTTACCATGTTTTGCACGGCGTAATCTCCCCTATGAATGGTATCGGACCTGATAACATCCGTATTAAAGAGTTAATTCAGCGCTTGTCTGACGATTCTGTAAACGAGGTTATTATGGCAACCAATCCGACCACCGAGGGAGAAGCAACAGCAATGTATATTGCTCGTCTTTTAAAACCAATGGGAATTAAAGTCAGCCGTCTTGCATACGGTATCCCTGTTGGTAGCGACCTTGAATATGCAGATGAGGTAACACTTTCCAGAGCACTTCAAGGCAGAAGTTTGCTATAATATATAAGAAGGAATAACCATGGCAGAGAAAAATCCAAATACTACAATTGCACAAAACAAAAAAGCTCTCCATGATTATTTCGTCATAGAGAGTTTTGAAGCAGGTATCGAACTTGTTGGTACTGAAGTAAAATCACTTCGTCAGGGTAAATGTAACCTTAAGGATGCTTGGTGCAGTATCGTCGAGGGCGAAATCTTCGTCAAAGGTATGCACATAAGCCCTTATGACCACGGCAATATTTTCAACCGTGACCCATTGCGAGTTCGCAAACTCCTAATGCACAAAAAAGAAATCATGCGACTTTTAGGCACAACAAAGCAGGAAGGTCTGACGTTAATTCCTTTATCAATTTACTTTAAAAAGGGCAGAGCAAAGGTTCAGGTCGGACTTTGTAAAGGTAAAAAACTTTACGATAAGCGTGATGTTGCTGCTAAAAAAGAAGCACAACGCAATATCGAACGCACAATGAAAGAACGATTAAGATAATTCGCAATTCGTAATGCGTAATTATATTTGGGGATGAAAGGATTTCGACGGGGATTTTGAACTGCGATAAGCGAGCGGTGGAGTCTGACCACCATAAAACGGACGGTTTATCAAAAATAAACGACAAAAACGAAAAAGTACTTCTTGCTGCTTAATTAGCAGCGAGCATTCCCCTGAGAGGACTGCGACTCGGTACGGAGTGTCATTTAGCAGTAAATGTGAACGGATAATCGTCTTGTAGTCCGTCACACATAACAAGACTACCGAAAGGAATGCCTGTTTGTCGGCTGTCCCGTAGGGAATTCTAATAGATAAACTACGCTCGTAGAAAGTTTCAGGAATAGATTCTCGGACGTGGTTTCGATTACCACCATCTCCACCATTAAAACAAAAGTCTCAATTTTATTGGGACTTTTGTTTTTGTCTTGATAATCGGCGAAGGTTTAGGATTATTATTTATATACATCTGAATACGGTGTGTTTTGACACTAATATTATCATCTTTTCCATTCTTGAACATACAAACTATAAATATACAAATTAAAGTATTGCGAATAATGTAAAATTGTGATATATTTATTTTAAACATTATTTAAGGAGATGTTAAAATGTCAAAGAGTATAAACGACGTTCTTAATCTTATTAAAGAAAACGACATTAAAATGGTCGATTTTAAAATGGTTGACATCAATGGTCAATACCGTCACGTAACTATTCCTGCTGAAAACTTCTCAGAGGACACAATGAAGAGTGGTATTGGTTTTGACGCTTCCAACTACGGTTATGCTGTTGTTGAAAAAAGTGATATGGTGTTCATTCCGGACCCTGACACAGCAGTTATTGACCCATTCTGTTCAATTCCTACATTATCAATGACAGGTAATGCAATGATTATTGCTACCCCTGACAATCGTCCACTTGCACAATATCCTCGCAACATCATTAAAGCGGCTGTTGAGTATATGAAAAACAGCGGTGTTGCTGATGAAATGAAAATTTTACCTGAGTTTGAATTTTATCTTTTTGACGATGTTACATGGAGTGTTGAAGGCAGATATATAGGCGCTACCGTTGATGCAAAGCAGTCCTATTGGAATTCTGATGTTGAAGGTCACGGCGTTGTTGTTCCTAAACAGAAAAACTACCACATTGCAAAGCCATTCGACATCTCCTACGAATGCCGTAGTGAAATGTGTATGCTTATGAAGGATGCAGGTATTGAAATCAACTACCACCATCCTGAAGTTGCGGCTTCAGGTCAGTTTGAAATTGAACCACAACTTGGTGAAGTTGTGCATATGGCTGACGCTACAATGTGGATTAAATACATCATTCACAACACTGCTCTTAAATATGGCAAGACTGCAACATTTATGCCAAAGCCAATTTACGGTGAAGCAGGTAGTGGTATGCACGTACATATGCTTCTTTTCAAAGATGGGGAGCCTGTTTTCTCTGATGATAATGGCTATGCAAGACTTAGCGAAACTGCTCACTACTTCATGGGTGGGCTCCATAAACATATTGATGCTCTTTGTGCTATTACAAACCCAAGCACAAACTCATTCAAACGTCTTATCCCAGGCTTTGAAGCTCCTGTAACAGTTGGTTACGCAACATCAAACAGAAGCGCTGTTATTCGTATTCCTGCATATGCAAAGAGCCCTGACAAGCGCAGATTTGAACTTCGTAACCCTGACGCTACATGTAACCCATATTTCTGCTATGCTGCAATTCTTATGGCAGGTCTTGACGGTGTTAAGAACAAGATTGACCCACATGCAAATGGTTGGGGTCCATATGACGTAAACCTTTATCACCTCAGCGATGAAGAAAAAGCGAAGCTTCAGCATCTTCCTGCATCTCTTGAAGAAGCTCTTGACGCTCTTGAAGCTGATTACGAATTCCTTACAGAAGGCGGAGTATTCCCAGTTGAACTTATCAACAACTTTATTAAGGCAAAACGTGAAGAGTGTCGTCAGCTTTCTGCAATTCCTCACCCTGCAGAATTTGATAAATACTATAATCTTTAATAAACAAAGCCGTTGCAAAAGCAACGGCTGTTTTTTACGGTAAAAAGCCCTCCGGATTTCGGAGGGCTTTAAATTTTTAGTTTGTATGATATTTTCTTGCAATTTTCATTGTTGTTGTCTTTGGAAATTCCTCATCACGCACAACAATCTTACTTACACGTTTAAAAGCAGGCATCAAAGCATTTGTTTTCTTAACATCCGCATCAAGGGTATCTCTGCAGCCCGGATAATCTTCTTCATTAAGGAAGAATTCACCCAGAATTTTGCCACCTTCCTGATAAACAAGAACTTCCTTAACGTAAGGAATTGTACTCAAAAGTTTTTCTTCAATTTCTTCAGGGGATACATTCTTACCGTTTGAAAGAATAATAAGATTCTTCTTTCTGCCCACCATAAAGAGGAAACCATCTTCATCAATTCTGCCGAAGTCGCCTGTCTTGAACCAATCACCATCAAATGCTTTCGCAGTTGCTTCAGGGTCGTTATAATAACCAACCATAACGTTTGAACCTCTTACATAGATTTCGCCAACGCCATCTTCATCAGGGTTAACAATTTTAATTTCATTACAATCAAGCGGAGTACCAACACTACCGAATTTAAACTTTGCCGGATGATTACATGTAATAACAGGAGAACACTCTGTCAGTCCATAACCATTGAAAACGTCAATGCCAATATCATAAAGTCCTTTTTCGTATTTCGGGTCAAGATAAGCACCGCCACAGATAATCATATCCAAGTTTCCACCAAGATTATCATGTACCATTTTAAAAATCTTACGACGCTTATCGATACCGAATTTCATAAGCACATTACTGATTTTAATTCCCTTTTTGAGCAAATCTTCCTTGCCCATTTTACGTGCTGTTTTCCAGATTCTGTCATAAACTGTTTCTACAACAAGTGGAACACCTGTAAAGTTGTATGGCTGAAATTTCTTAATGTCTCTCTGAATATCTTTAAGACTGTCACAAAGATAACCCCATTCAGAAACAATATATGAAGCATAAATGCCACTAACCCATGAGAGAGTATGGTGCAACGGAAGAAAAGCAATCGCATGGCGCCCTGTTAACACTCTTAACGATGCAGAACAGTTACTTGCAACATTCTTGTGAGTAAGCATAACACCCTTACTCTTACCTGTTGTTCCTGATGTGAAAACGATAGCAGCTAAATCATCCGGTTTAATCTCAATCTTATCAAATGTATCATCACCGTCATCAATCATTTTTTCGCCTTCAGCATAATAGGTGTCGAACTCATCCATAAAGAAATATTCCATTTCAGGAACATCGGGATTAGCCTTAATCTGTTCAACAAATTTTGCAAATTTTTTAGAATAAACTACACCATCGCAATCGCAACGTATAATCTGGTCTTCAATATCTTCATATGGCAGTTTTGCATCCATTGGCACACAAATATTACCGCCTACAATAATAGCATAGTATGCCATACCCCAATCAATAAGATTCTCAGAAACGATAGCAATTTTTTTACCACCGTTTAACCCTTTGCTGTAAAAATATGTACTGAGTGTTCTGATTCTGTAAAAAGTCTGGTTATAATTGAGTTCCTGAAGCTCCTTGTTTCTGTCAAGGAACATAAATTGCTTTTTATCGCCACCACGCGCTGTTCCTTCAAAAACAATTTCACGTATTGTCTGGTACTCAGGTATTTCAACCTTAACTGCGTTTTTGTGTGTTTTCTTCATAATTGATTGTTTCCTTTTCGTCACCTATTGTAGGTGTTTTTTATTTAATTCAATACTTACCCATTTTATATTACAGATTATATCATTTAGTTTATTGATAATGCAAGTGTTTTATGGTATAATTTTTATAATGTACAGAAATGTAAAAAAATGTTGAAAAGAGGGTTTTTTATGGGAAATAAGATTATTGTTGCCGGTGGCGGACATGGCGGTATTGCCACAGCTATGTTACTTACAAAAAGAGGTTATGATGTAACTGTATACGAAAGAAATGCTAAAGATAAAATGGGCTATGACTGGACAGATATTTTTGATAAAAAAGGCTGGACGGCTGTTGGTATTCCCATTCCTGATAAAAGCAAATACAAATTAAAACAGGATATGACATTTTATGGTCCTGCCATGGAAACAGCACTTACACAGAATACTGAAGAAGATAAAAAGGAAATTCAGATGGAGCGTAGTGATATTTACGCTCACCTGATTGAACACGCTGAAAAGGCAGGCGTTAAATTCCAATACGAAGAAAATATTGAAAAGCCAATTCTCTTTGGCAACAGAGTTGTGGGTATCAAAACTGACAAGGGCGAATATCTTGCCGACCTTGTTATTGACGCTTGTGGTCTTAACTCTCCTGTAAGACGTGCGTTGCCATCATCAATGGGAATTCAAAACTCACCTATTGAATATGAGCAGTTTTATGTTTACAGAGCTTTCTTTAACAAAGCTGCTGAAGTAGAAGAAAAAGACAAATTCAAATTGATTCTCCTTCCGAACAATGAGTTGGGTATTTCATGGATTGCAACCGAAGAGGAACATACAGATGTTCTTATCGGAAGATTTCATAAGTTTGACCGTGATTATGCAATTGACCAAATTAACAAAATGAGAGAATCAAATCCAAGTATCGGAACGGAAATTGTCCGTGGCGACAGTTTTGCCAATATTCCTGTTCGTCAGCCTTTGGGTGTTCTTGTTGCTGACGGATATGCCGCAATTGGCGACAGCGCATTTATGACAGTTCCTGTTATTGGTTCAGGTATTGCAAACTCCTTGAAAGCTGCTAAAATCCTCGCAGATGCTGTTTCAAGTGATTTTAGCAGTTCATTTAGTGCAGAGACGCTCTGGACATATCAAAAGAATTTCTACAAAGAAATCGGCGCTGCTTTAGCACCCCTTGCTTGTGTCAAGCTGTTGCTTACACGACTTGAAGGTCCTGAACTTGATTACATTTTCGCAAAGGGAATTCTCAATGCAGAGGATATGACAATTGATGCTGATTCCACAAGTCTTGGTGCAATGTTGGGAGGAATGTCAATAGACGACATTAAAGTCAAACTTAACGGTCTTATCAATAATAAGGTCATTCTCGGTAAAGTTGTTAAAATGGGATTGCAGTTAGCAAGAGCAACTGCCGTAACTGCTGCAATGCCTAATACATATAATCGTAAAACCGTTTTGCGCTGGGTTAACGAATATAACAACTGCTTTAAACATTGATATCAGCAAAAAAGGAGGACAAGGTTTTTGAAACTTTGTCCTTTTTTCATTTAGTCGATTATTCCGAATTTTCTTAATCTTTCAAGAAATTCTGCAATATCTTTTTGTGCAGTTTCCCTGTCGATTTCGTATTCTTCCAACATTTTATCGAGGATTTCTGTTTCCGATTCCACTTCAGGAAGAAGTTTCCATATAAATGCGCCTGTTTCTGTTATAACGAAAAGTCCGTTAAGGTCAAGGACAGCATCAGCGCCGGGAACGAGAATATTCTCGCCTGCAATTTCACGAAGTATCATTTCTTTTTTTATCTGCATTTTATTCACCTTGCTCTTTCTCGGTCAATTCATAAATATTTTTACTCATTTGACAAACATAATCAGGTACACTATCAAAATATCCTGTTTCAGTATAGCACATCGCAGCACACGCGTGACATATATTTGAATATTTACAGTTCACACATTTTTTCGGCAAACGAATCTCTTTTACCTCTGCAACCAACTGTTTCCAAGCTTTTTCAAAGCCCTCTTCAAGGACATTTATCTGTATTTTAGGTAACATTCCGCAAGCTTGCATAATGCCTTCACTTGTTATCCAATATGCTGCTCTACCTGCACGACAAGAAACTCTGTCGCATTTTTCATCATTGGATTCCTCGAGAATTTTTTTTGCTCTTTCTGAAAAATCGCCATTACGGAAACGGTATTTTTCGCAATTAATCGTACATTGAGCCGCTTCAAAAGGTGACATTCTGCCTGAATTGTCACCGAAATCCTTATCAAGACGCACCTGAGGATAAGCATATGCAGTTGTGCTTAATGGGACATCAAGTGATTCAGCAATATCTATTATTTCCTTATACTGATGGCTGTTTCTGTTTGTGAAAACAGTATTAAACTTAACTGAAATTCCCATTTCCTTAAGTTTTTTTACATTGTCCAACACCTGTGAAAAGGCTTTTGTCTTACAAAGCTTTTCATAAGCTTCATCATCAGCACCATAAAGAGAAATATTCACTCTTGAAGGAGGATATTTTTTGAACAAATCAAAATACTTATGTAACAGACTTCCGTTAGTGTTAATAGACACCATAAAGCCCATTTTTTTAAGTTCTGTGTACAAATAAGGAAAATCCTCGCGAAGAAGAGGCTCACCACCTGTAAGCAACAGGAAAAGTGTACCTGCTTTTTTAACGTCTTCCGCAATACTTAACCATTGTTCTGTTGAAAGCTTATCGCTACTGTGACATTCGTCGTGAACATAACACATCTCACAGCGGAAATTACATCGGGAAGTCAATTCAAAAGTGCCTGAAACAGGCAATTCCATTCTAATCGCCTTTGAGTGGAGATATGCTGATAATTTTGGTTCTGAGCTCATATTCCCAACTCCTTTTCAAGACATTCAACTGCTGTTTTATCCGGCAGACAATCAAGTCTGTACACAGGAACTTCACTGCAGATTTTTTCTAATACATCTATTGTTATCTGCGAGGATGCCTTTGTTATCCCTGAACGATAATTCCCTTGTAACAATGCAACAAAAGCTTCCTTTGCACTTATTTTTCTGATTAAATTTTCTTTTGCCTGACCAAGACACACAATAGCAACCAAAGGTGCTGAAATATTCTTGCAAATGTTAGATGAGCCTGAAAAAGGAAGTCCACCTGCAAAAATCAGTTCATCCTTTAAACCTACAAGAGCCTTGTCGCCATTAACGATTTCAGCATTTGCATATTTTTCCCACAAATCAGCCTGAGTTGACTTACCTGTGCCACAAGGAGCAGTAAAAAGAATCATTTTTCCGTTTTTCAATACTGCAGAAGCATGTAAAACAACACCGTTATGCTTCGCAATAATCTCCTCAAAGCCTAAAAGGTTAAATATAATACCGTTCCAAAGTTTACCACGATATTCCTCAAGTACCTGAACACGATAATTTTCGCCATCAAAAATACGGCAAGCAAAATAACCTTCTTTACCGTGATTTTTATACCAGCACATACTCCTATCACCGTCAGTTGCAAAACTGATTTCGCTGTCAGTAGTAACATTTTCAGCTAATTCGGGCAGTTGTGTCACATATTCAAATGTAATAGTGCAATCAGGTTCTTCCTCACTTAAAAAATTGATATAAGGTTCTATATCAACAATTTCTTCAGGAGTTAAAACCTGAATAACAGTATCAAAAAACTTGTATTTTTTACTCTGCATAGGTCACGAACATAATACGACTTGAGTCCTTTAAATAATGTTGAGTCTTAATCTGTGCCCTTTCGCCTTTTTTAAGACCATCAACATACGCTCTGTATGTTACACCATCATCATAAACTCCGTCAGTAACATTTTTATAGTAAATATAGATTTTTCCTTCAATATCCTTCTTGGAAATATTTTTAATTAAAATAAATCCGTCAACACCGTCAATTTCAAAAATATCAGGATAGCAAGAAAGTTCTTCTTTAAAAATCGCCTTGTCTTCAACTTTCCAGCCATAATAAACGGCATTCTCGTTAAAAACATAACCATTATTACAACGGAGAGTAGCACTTGCACCCGCCGTTAGTGTAGAAATCGGAAATTCCGCCCTGCCATCACCTGTCATAACACTTAAAAGAGCATATTGAATGTCCTCATTGGAATTGTTTCTTACAAAAACACTGAGAACACCATCTTTTTCACCGATACTGATGATTTTAAGCCAGCTGTCAACGGTAATGCCGATTTGAGAGTCTTTTGATTCTTTTGCTTCAAATTCAGAAACCTGTTCCACTTTAACTTCTTCAGTGATAACAGGAATTTTATTTGTTGTTTCTTCTTTTGAAGCAACATCTTTATTTGTGGCATCATCATTATTTGTAACAATATCATTGTTTGTAACAACATCATTATTTGTAGTATCATTTTTATTACAGGCACAAAGTCCCGCAACAGTAAGAATGCACAAAAAAGCCACAATAATCTTTTTATAAAGTTTCATAATCTAATCCTAAAAGCAACGGAGTTCACCATCGCTATGACGAACTCCGTTATATTTTTTTATTTATGATGAGAATACCATCCAGTTTTCTGAAGGAACATCATAGCAAGGGGTCATTCCATTTGCTGGAACGACATCACAAAGTGCCGTACTGTCTGCAAAATAGTTTAAACCTACTTCTTCGTCATATACCGGACAAATATACTGAGCCGATACCGAACCTAACAGTGCACAGTTTGCAGCAATACTTGTTGAAAGTTGGAATGATTCATATGCAATTTGCGGTTTAACATAAGTCTTTTTCATTGTTCGTATCCTCCTTCCAACTTTAAGCTAATCCAAAAATCTTCTTGAAGAAGTTTGTGATTGCTTTGATAATTCTCTGAATGAATGTGAGCTCTTCCTGATACTCGTCGTTAGTATCATTTGTATTCTCGTCATCACCAGGAATAATTTCAGTATCTACTCCGCCGTCATTAATATCCTCATTTGTTCCGGCATTATTATTTGATGCCATCATTGTGTACGCATCGGTTATAGTAGCATTGCTTGACATAAATGACATTACAGCAGGAGTTGCAGTTGCTTGTGTTTCATAGTGACCGTACTGACCAACACCTGTAAATGTCCACTTCATGCTTGTAAGAGAAAGGATGCTTGCGTCATCAGACAAGTTCTGAATAACAATAGTATCAGTTTTGTAATATGGTACACCATCAACAACAACTTCTGACCATTCAAGTTTACCATCTTCAGGAAGCAAGTTGTTAATAATGTAATTCATTTCTGTTGCAGTATTGATTGCCTGCTTCACTGTGTTATCACCATATGTGATGCCAAGTGTAGGCTTGCCCTTAACACTCTTTACACCAAGCTGAACTTCATCAGGAATTGCGGTTGCCCAAATCTCGAATGCAACTGCCTGGCCTTCTGCTGTTGAGTCTTTTGCGAGGTAAAGTTCGTTGTTTGGACCTGCCAACTTGTATTTTTCAAGGTCGTTATCAAGCTTAGCAATACCGTCGATAAATACAACACCCTGTGTTGCTGAATCTTTTGAAAGTGAGTCAGCACCAATGAGCATATCCTTGATTGTGAGATAGCTTGGATAGGACTCGTTATCATACTTATAATCTGTAAGGATTGATGAATCAATATTGTCATCCTTGCCTGCAGGGTCATAAATACGGATAGCATCGATGTAAACATCAAACTGTCCTTTTCCTGTATTGTCAAACAACTTTGAATACATTGGAGTGATTACAACTGTATATGTACCATAGTCAAGACCTGTCTTCTTGATTACAGGAATCTGATAGAGACCTTCAACATTATCTGCATTTACCCAACCATATGCATAAGCATATGCAGGATTTTCGGTTTCTGTTGTAGTAATATTACCGTTTGCATCGTAATATGTTGGTGTTTCTGTATATCCTATTCCATCAGCAGAATGGTATGTAGGATTTGGTGTTACAGCTTCATTTACCGCACTCTTGTAAAGTGGGTTGCCCGTATTTTCAAGAGTTGCTTTACCATTTGCATCCGCATAAAGCTGACCGTATGAACAACCGTAGTATGTATCAACTACCATCTTCTTGCCAACTTGATTGTTGTTTTCGTCGAAGATGTCAACATAGAATGTACCTGTTGTGCTATCAGTCATACTGATAATGTCGAAGCCTGTACCTGTAAATGTGAATTCGACTGTTGGATTTGTACCGCCATTCTTTGTATTATTCGCAGCACTTACAGTTACCTTCTGTGCTGAGAAACCGCTGTACTGTGTATAATCTTTATTATCACCGGCATTATTACCTGCATAAATCGGGTCATAGCCGTATGGATTTGCCATAACGTCGCCTACAAGGTCAGCAGCCTGTTTTGCATCTGCAAAAACATTTGAATCACCAACTGTTGTCCACTTAGCCGCACCAGAACCATCCTTAAAGGTTATATCTGCACCAAAATTGTCCTCATAGTAGACTGTAGTTGCAGGGATAAAGACAGCACGTTCATACTGATAATAATTTCTTGTGTAAGTAGGGTCTCCTTCAATCTCAGCACAGGTATAGAAATAATCTCTGTCTGTCATATTCATTGTGTTAGGAGTATATGTTACGAGACCGTCACCCCTCATTGTTGCTGTACCGTACTTGAGTCCTTGAACATCAAGAACAGTATTTTCAGAAGCAAATCTACTTACAAGGTCAGTAGGTTCATCGAAAAGAACAACTGAATCAACCTCATTGTTAGCCCTAACTATACCTTCGTAACTATAACCAAGACCTGGGATTTCGTCCATCTTGTCATTTGCTTTAACGTTGTATTCAACAGGAAGACCATAGTCAACAACCAATGTTTCGTCATAGAGAAGAACGTGGTTAGAAGCCTGCTGGATATTGAATTCGATTTCACAGTTAGATTCATTTGAACCTCTTTCAAGGTAGTAGAATGTGAAAGTATGATATTCACCGTCTGTACGAACTTCGTTAAGCTTTTCAAGTGCTGCAAGAATATCGCCATTGTATTCTTCATTTGCACCATAAGTGTAAGTTGTGCCGTATTCTGTTTTATTCTTAACTGTTCCTTCAGTTATGTCTATTGCATACTGATAGTTTACAGATGCCTTTGTAAAGTTGATAGTTGCTTCACGTGCAGCGTGAAGACCACCGTTATCAAGAACGAGAACATCATCAACATAAACAAGAACGTCATCGTCACCGGAGAAACGGAATACAACATCCTCACCATCTGAATATGTACCCGAAACAGGAATATAGAAGTCTGTTGAGAAGCTCATACCGAAGTGGTAAACAGAACTACTTGGGTTAGAGTTAGAATCCAACTGATTGTTAAATGGGAAGAAACCAGTGCTTCCGGACCCTTCAGTCAACTGTGCCTCCGCAGTATGATTTTCATCATTAAACTTAGCCTGGAACAAGTAATCTGTATCACTACTTGAGTATTTATATGTATTGATACCGTAATTGTTAGTTGTTGTAAGGAATGGGAAGTCAAAGTCCCAATAGTATTTTGAATAGTTAGTTGTTGAACCGTCAACAAGAACATTTTCTCTTGTGAAAATATCGTTAACGTGAACACTTATACCTTTAAGTGCAGGAAGTGTAACAGAATTATTTGATGAATTGCTATCGGCAAATGAAATTGAGAAACCATTTGCAGTATTATAAGTACCTGATAAATAATCTGCAATGTTACCATATGGCAATTCACTATATGGAGCGTGGTCTGTTGGATTGCCATTGTTAAGCATCGTACTGAAAATACCTTGAACAGAAGCGCCACCATCACTGGATTCGCCTGAACCCGTAGTATCAGTTTTTGTCCATACGTTCCAAGAAGTGTTTCGCAAGTTAGAAACATCTGTACCGCCTGATGATAATGAATTACCGGTGAAAGCAAGAGAATAAATCTCTGCATAAGCTGTAACTGCTGTATCAAGAGCTGCATCAGCCTGACCACTATTCCATGTTCTTGTGGTATAGCCGATTACAGTCTTAATCTGTTCCATAAGGTTTTCATCAGCTCTGATTATTTCTTCCATCTCAGCGTATGTCTGAGCATTGAAAGCTGCACCACCGGCTGAATATCTTGTGTCACCACTTGCAGCTGGGTTATAACCGAATTTATAAAGTGTTGCTGGGAATGAACGATAGTCAACATCGAAACTTTCTTTTTCAAGGTTAACGATAGCATTTCTGATATTTTGAGCAGCCGCTGTAATTGTTGCGCTGTCTGTTTGACTATCATCTTTATAAATTCCGTAACCTTCCTTAAGTGCATTAAACAATGCTTCATAGCTTGTTTTTGTATATGTGCCTGGTTTATATTCAAGACCATCTACAAGAGCAGAATAGAGCACCATCTTACCTGCAGGAATTGTAATATCGCTTAAAGATGGGTTCTTATAAAGTGTCATAACACTTGTGTTTGCAGGACTTGAAACTGTACCGTTAGTTGTAGTAAACAATGCGCCAGTGCTGTTGTAATTCATAAGCTGTGCTCCGCCATAAATTACAACTTTTCCATCTTCTCTACC
>JAZSKT010000262.1:0-4788 GCA_045534995.1 Candidatus Fimenecus sp. | reverse complement strand
GTATAGTATAATTATTAAGTTATATTTTCTTAAATGAAAGGAAAATTTGTTATGAAAATTACTCCTGCAAGCACCCTTAAAGATGTACTTAATACACCTGTGGGAAACGACCTTATTGAAATGGTTGCATACCATGCCGGTATTCCAAGTGCGGTTATCCACAATCCGTTGGTTGGCAAAATGAAGCTTAAAGCAATTCCAAAGCTTCTTGGCGATAAACTTCCAATGGAAACTATCGAACACATCTGTAATCTTTTAAGTTATACACCGGAAAAAGTTATCACAAAAAATGAAGTTGACCCAAAATGGTGGAAAGAATCTGTTATTTATCAGATTTATCCTCGTTCATTTATGGACTCAAATGGTGACGGTATCGGTGATTTACAGGGTATTATTTCAAAGCTTGATTACCTTAAAGATTTAGGTGTTGATGTCCTTTGGCTCAGTCCTATTTATGATTCACCAAATGACGATATGGGTTATGATATCCGTGATTACAGAAAGATTATGACTGAATTCGGCACAATGGAAGATTTTGACCAGATGCTTGAAGAAATTCATAAGCGCGGAATGAAGCTTGTTATGGACTTGGTTGTAAATCATACATCAGATAAACATGAATGGTTCCAAAAAGCATTAGCAGGTGACGAAAAATATAAGGATTATTACATATTCCGAAAAGGTAAGGGTGACGGAATTCCACCAAACAACTGGACATCAGTTTTCTCTGGTTCAGCATGGAATTATTATCCTGAACTTGACGAGTGGGCAATGCATATTTTCTCATCAAAACAGATGGATTTGAATTGGGAAAATCCTGATATGAGAAAAGAAATCGCAGAAATGGTTTGCTGGTGGCTTGAAAAGGGTGTTGACGGCTTTAGAATGGACGTTATCAACCTTATTTCAAAGGTAGAGGGACTTCCTGACGGTAATCCTCTCGTTGGTGAGTTTATCGGCTATGGCGGTGAACACTATTTCTGGGGACCACATCTTCACGAATATCTCCACGACCTTAATGAAAATTCATTCAAGAAATTCCCTGAATCATTCTGTGTTGGTGAAACAGGCGGTATCGGTGTTGAAATGGCAAAGTATCTTGTTGATGATTCCCGTGAAGAAATCAGAGAAACTTTCCTTTTTGACCAGCTTGAGGCACGTGGTAAGCAGAGATGGGACGACTATAAATATGACCTTAAATACCTAAAGGAAATGTTTACAAAGTATCAGCTTTCTCTCTATGGCTCATCATGGCCAACACTTGTTATTGAAAATCACGATAACCCACGAATGGTGTCAAAGGTTAATCCTGACCCTAAATTCAGAAAACCACTTTCAAAACTTATCGGCGCAATGCTTCTCACAGGTCGTGCAACACCATATATCTTCCAGGGTGAAGAACTTGGTATGATGAACTGTGAATTTAAAGATATGAGCGAAATGCGTGACGTTGAGTCTATTAATAAATATGCCGAACTTATAGAGAAGGGCAAAACTCCTGAGGAGGCTTGGGCAGTCATTATGGCAGGTAGCCGTGACCATTCAAGAACACCTGTTTGTTGGGACAACAGCGAAAATGCAGGTTTCACAACAGGTACACCTTGGATTCGTGTGAACGGTGATTATAAAGAGTGTAATGCACAGGCACAGATTGAGGACAAGACAAGTCCATATAATTATTATAAAGCACTTATGGCTCTTCGTAAGGAAAATAAAGCAACTCTTGTTTACGGTGACTTTAAGCCACTTAAAACAAATGATAAAACATTCTGTCTTTACAGAGAGAGTGCTGACGGCAAGTTCTATATTGAAATGAACCTGACAGAAAATATTGTCACTCGACCAAGACAGGCTGAAGGTGAGTGCGTACTTGCAAACTATCCTGCAACTGCAGACAAACTCCGTGCATACGAAGTAAACATTTATAAAGTAAAATAAAATATCTATATTAAGGCGGGGTCAAGACCCCGCCGATATTTTTATTCAAAACTTTTCCATTCTCATATTGACATTTTAAAAATCATAATATATAATAATAAGGCTGTTAAAACAGTATGCTGGTGTGGCGAAATCGGCAGACGCAAGGGACTTAAAATCCCTCGGTAGCAATACCGTACCGGTTCAAGTCCGGTCACCAGCACCAATAATAAAGAGTTCACTTTGGTGGACTCTTTATTATTTTATATCTCTACTAATTCTCATAATGTCATATCTACCAAAAATATGTTTAATTTTTCCTTTTTAAATGTCAATTTGATTATTGAACATATTTTCTCTCTGTGCTAAAATTTAAACGCTTAATTTATATTGTTTGAGGCGAAATTTATGGAAACTTTACTTTGTCTGTCAATTGCATTATTTGCAGGTTTGATGCTTTCCCGTGTTGCAAAAATCTTCAAGCTTCCTGCTGTAACAGCATATCTTGTTGCAGGTATCCTTGTTGGACCGTATCTCCTTGGGTCTTTCGGACTTGACGGACTTGGTTTTACAAGCATGGATAATATCAAAACTTATGAGATTATTCCTGATGTGGCACTTGGATTTATTGCTTTTTCAATAGGTAATGAATTCAGACTTTCTCAGCTTAAGCAAATCGGTAAACAAGCAACTGTAATCGGTGTTTTTCAGGCTTTTGTTGCTTGTTTGTTAGTTGATGCCGCACTTATATGTATTCATTTTATTGCACCTGATAAATTATCCTTACCTGCAGCAATTGTCCTTGGTGCTGTTGCAACTGCAACTGCTCCCGCAGCAACACTTATGGTTGTAAGACAGTATAAGGCAAAAGGCCCTTTAACAGACATTCTTCTTCCTATTGTTGCTCTTGACGATGCAGTGGGATTAATTATGTTTGCTATCTCATTTGGTGTTGCAAAAGCACTTATCGTTGGAAGTGTAGATATTATTTCAATTGTGGTTGAACCACTTTTAGAGGTTATCCTTTCGCTCTTGTTGGGTGCATTTATGGGATATTTATTCACGTTCTGTGAAAAATTCTTTCATTCAAGGTCAAAAAGACTTGCAATGTCTGTTACATTCGTACTCTTAACAGTTGCATTATCAATGCTGAAAATTGAAATTGGTGGAGTTCATATTTCATTTTCTTCACTTTTGGTGTGTATGATGCTTGGAACAATCTTCTGTAATATCTGTGATTTTTCAGAAGAACTTATGGAAAGAGTTGACCGTTGGACAGCGCCATTGTTTATTTTATTCTTTGTTATAAGTGGTGCTGAACTTGAATTGTCAATTTTTAAAGATTTAGGAATTGTTTTCATCGGTCTTGTATATATTGTTGCCCGTTGTATCGGTAAGTATTTCGGTGCATCATTCAGCGCAAAGGCAACGAAATGCAACGAAAATATTGTTAAGTATCTTGGCATTACTCTTTTCCCACAAGCAGGTGTTGCATTGGGAATGGCAATTAAAGCTGAAGAATTAGGTGCAGAGGGAATGGTTGTAGCGAACATAACTCTTTTTGCGGTGCTTATATATGAACTTGTTGGTCCATTCCTCACAAAAATGGCATTACTTAAAGCGGGAGAAATTAATCCTGATAATGCTGTCAGCGCAAGAGGAGAAACTGCAAAAGCAAAATAAATATAGTCAAACCAAAGAAATTGTTTATTCAATATCTTTGGTTTTTTTGTTGTAAAATTCTTCAATATATGCTAAACTTAATTTATCTATATATAAGACGGAGGTCTTTTTATGAAATATATAATTAATACAACAAATTTCAGAAATTTTGATGTGGCTGAAATCAATAAACTTTCACCTCGTGCATATTTTATTCCTTATTCATCAAAGGAAAACTTAAGTAAACAGAATGTTCTCACAGAGCGTTATAACAGTGATATGGTAACAGTCCTTAACGGCGAATGGGAATTTAAATATTATGATAAGGATATGCTTATCCCAAAGGAATTCTATACTGACAGAGTTCAGTTTGACAAGGTAACTGTGCCAAGCACTTGGCAGAGAACAGGCTATCGTGAGCCTTGCTATCTTAATACTCGCTATGAATTCAATCCAAAGATTTATCCTGAAATGCCACAAGATGTACCAATGGGTGTTTACAGAAAAGTTATTAATGTTGAAAATCTTGATAAAGTATATATTCTTACTTTTATGGGTGTAATTTCGTCACTCGACCTTTATATAAACGGTGAATTTGTGGGTTATAGTGAGGGTGCTCATAATTCTGCTGAATTTGACATTTCAAAAAACCTTGTAAAAGGTGAAAATGAAATTATTGCAGTTGTCAGCAAGTGGTCAACAGGTACATATCTTGAATGTCAGGATATGTTCCGTGAAAACGGTATTTTCCGCGATGTGCTTTTGACAGAACTCGAAAAAACATATCTTTATGATTTTACTGTTGACACAGAGAAAAAAGGCAGTACTTACGATTTAACAATTTCATTTAAGATTAAAGGTGAAAAAGAAGGTTGCTCAATTTCAGCAGAACTTCTTGATGGTGACAAGGTAATTGCAAAGGAAACTGCCGATGCTCGTGCAAAGTCAAAAATCACATTCTCAAACCTTAATGTTACAGAATGGAACGCTGAAGAACCATATAATTATGACATTTTCATCACATTCCAGGATGCAAATGGCAATAAAACTTGTGTTAAGAATGTTACAGGTTTTAAAACAGTTGAAATAAAAGGAAATGTGTTCTATTTTAACGGTATGCCAATTAAATTCAAAGGTGTAAATCATCACGATACAAATATGAAGAACGGTTATGTTCTTACAGGTGAGGAAATCAAAAAAGAGTTAGAA
>JAZSKT010000036.1:0-2937 GCA_045534995.1 Candidatus Fimenecus sp. | reverse complement strand
AAAAGCAGAGGAAAAACCATTAGAAGAAACAAATCTTTATGGAAAAACTGCTGATTATATCAAATCCATTGTTTTGTCACTTGGTATGGAAGAGTGTACAATTACAGAAAAGTCAAATGATGAAGAAATTTCATTTGAACTTGAATGTGGCGATGATTATGGAATCATTATCGGTAAGCGTGGCGAAACTCTTGATGCTATTCAGTATCTTGCAAGAATGGTTGCAAACAAAGGAAACTCAAGTTATAAGAGAGTTTCAATTAATGTTGGTAACTATCGTGCAAAGAGAGAAGAAACTCTTAAAATTCTGGCAAGAAAAACTGCAACAAAAGCGGTTCGTCAGGGAAGAAATATATCACTTGAGCCTATGAACCCATATGAAAGAAGAATTATTCATACAGCAGTTCAGGATATAGCGGGCGCAACTTCTCATTCAGTAGGTTCAGACCTCGATAGAAGAGTTGTTATTTCACCAATTGAAGGTGCAAAAAATAATGGTGGTAGCCGTGGAAGAAACAACAGAAACGGTGGCAGAAGAGAAAGAAAAGAGGCATACAAGCCAGAAATTTCTCCGGACAGAGCACCAAAGAGCGACATTGATGGCTCATCACTTTACGGAAAAGTAGAAATCCGTTCGGCAAAAACAGAAGAATAAATTAAGGTAGGGCGGGGGCTTGCTCCCGCCTTTTTTGTTTTCAAGGAATTGATATTATGGAATACTTTGCAAAGGAATATGATATAGCAGTTATCGGTGCCGGTCACGCAGGAATTGAAGCCGCATTGGCTTCTGCAAGACTTGGTGCTTCCACAGTTATATTCACCATCAATATGGATTGGGTGGGCAATATGCCTTGTAATCCGTCAATTGGTGGAACATCAAAAGGACATCTTGTTCGTGAAATTGATGCCCTTGGTGGTGAAATGGGTAAAGCTGCTGATAAAAATTCAATACAGACAAGAATGCTCAATCGTGGCAAAGGACCTGCAGTTCATTCTTTGAGAGCACAAATTGACCGTCGAGAGTATTCTAAATATATGAAACATACTCTTGAATTACAAGAAAACCTTGATATGAAACAAGCAGAAATTGTTGACTTGTATAAGGACGGTGACATTTTCTGTCTTAAAACACAATTGGCTGCTATTTATAAAGCAAAAGCTGTAATTCTTGCAACAGGCACTTTTTTAGGTGGTAAAATATATATCGGTGATGTTTCTTATGAAAGTGGACCTGACGGAATGTTTGCCGCAACAAAGCTTTCAGAAGCACTTTACAAAATGAATATTCCGTTAAGAAGATTCAAGACAGGCACTCCGTCACGAGTTAATAGACGCAGTGTTGATTTTTCAGAATTGGAAATTCAAAAAGGTGACGAGCAAATAATTCCATTTTCTTATGAAACCGAAGAATTACCTGAAAATAAAGAAGTTTGTCATATTACATATACGAATGAGGAAACAAAAAGAATCATTCTTGAAAATATCCATCGCTCCCCTCTTTATTCAGGAAAAATTGAAGGTGTAGGACCGAGATATTGTCCGAGTATTGAGGACAAAATTGTCCGATTTGAAGAAAAAGAAAGACATCAACTTTTCATTGAACCCTGTGGTCTTGACACAGAAGAATTATATCTTCAGGGAATGTCATCGTCTTTACCTGAAGATGTTCAGTTGAAATTCTTAAGAAGTATAAAAGGTCTTGAAAATGTTGAGGTTATGAGAACAGCGTACGCAATCGAATACGATTGTGTTGACCCGTTGGCATTAAAGGCATCACTTGAATTTAATGAAATTCCCGGACTTTTTGGTGCCGGTCAGTTCAATGGTTCATCAGGCTATGAGGAAGCTGCCGCACAGGGACTTATTGCAGGCGTTAATGCTGTTCGCAAAATTCAGGGAAAAGAACCGTTTATCCTTGATAGAGCAAGCTCGTATATAGGTACACTTATTGATGACCTTGTTACAAAAGGCTGTTCAGACCCTTACAGAATGATGACTTCTCGTAGTGAGTACAGACTTTTGCTCCGCCAGGATAATGCTGACATTAGACTTACGGATTATGGCTATGAAATTGGACTTATTTCGGAAGAAAGATATGAAAAGTTTAAAAATAAGCTTGAATTTATTAAACAGGAAAGAGAAAGAGTAGATTCAATCACTATTCCCCCATCGGATGAAATAAACAAAGTGCTTGTTTCACGTGAAACGGCACCTATGAAAACAGGAATAAGACTTTCTGAACTTATTAAACGACCACAGCTTGACTATCAATGTCTTGCACCGTTTGACAAAACAAGACCTGAATTACCGTCAGATGTTTTTGAACAGGTAGAAATTGACCTTAAATATGAGGGATATATTAAACGCCAGCAAGCAAAGGTTGACGAAATGAGAAGGCTTGAAGTAAAGAAAATTCCTGCGGATTTGGATTATGATGATGTTTATTCTCTTCGTCTTGAAGCGAGAGAAAAACTTAAAAAGGTACGACCTGAAACCGTGGGACAAGCATCACGAATCAGTGGTGTATCACCTTCGGACATTTCAGTATTACTTATTCACCTTTCAAAAAAATAAATTTGTAGAGGTTTTATATGCTTAATAAAGAACTTTTTTATGAAACAATTAAATCATTTGATATAAATGTTGACGATTCTGCATTTAGAAGAATTGATAAATTTGCAGAAATGCTCATTGAAACAAATAAAAGTTTTAATCTTACTGCAATAAAAGAGCCTGATGATGTTACTGTCAAGCATTTTGCAGACTGTCTTGCTATATTCAAATATGTTGATATTCCTGAAGGTGCAAAGATAATTGATGTAGGTACAGGTGCTGGTTTTCCAGGACTTGTGTTGAAACTTTACAGACCTGATATTCAGATGACTTTTCTCGACAGCACAAATAAAAAGTTAGGATTTATCGAAAATGTGCTGAATG
>JAZSKT010000109.1:0-3569 GCA_045534995.1 Candidatus Fimenecus sp. | reverse complement strand
ATGCCTCGAGATGTATTGAAAATGAAATTTTCATGCATTTTCGTACACGAAAAAAGAATGCACAGGAAATTTCCATGGATGAACCTATTGACACAAGTCGGAGGCCAAGCGGTCTTAGGAAGACAAACTGGTAAGACAACTCCTTGGCTCACAGAACGACATGGCTACGATCCGACTTATGCCTCGAGATGTATTGAAAATGAAATTTTCATGCATTTTCGTACACGAAAAAAGAATGCACAGGAAATTTCCATGGATGAACCTATTGACACAGATAGCGAAGGCAATCCCCTCACCTTTACCGATATTATTTTCAGTACGGAATCAGTTTTTGATGATGTGGAACTAAAAATGCAGACAGAAAAGTTATATTCATATATTGCAGATATAAAAGACCAACGAAAAAAGCAAATTTTAATTATGAGATATGGTTTATATGACACCGAACCTTTAACCCAAAGAGAGATTGCAGAAAAATTGGGAATTTCACGTTCTTATGTATCAAGAATTGAAACAAAAGCCATTGAAGAACTTCGTGAATTTTTTGAAGTTGAGTGAATAAAGTGACGGGGAAAATCCCCGTCAAAGGTCAATGATTAAGAATTTCAATTGATTTTGTCACCCAATTACTGTATGTTCCGTTTTCATATTGTAATCTCATACGAACATAATATGTTGTTCTCGCTTTTAATCCTCCAATAGAGTATTTTAATATCTTTGTATCCATATAGCCGGTAGATACATTCCTTGTTACTGTTTCTGCGTTT
Source organism: Candidatus Fimenecus sp. (assembly GCA_045534995.1). Taxonomy (GTDB): domain Bacteria; phylum Bacillota; class Clostridia; order Oscillospirales; family Acutalibacteraceae; genus Fimenecus. The sequence continues at coordinate 2,802 of JAZSKT010000109.1, read as the reverse complement.
TCAAAATCAGAGAAACGAGAAAATTGAAGTTCCATCTTTTTAGCAGTTAATGATATATCAAATTCAACTGTAAAGCCGAGTGGACTTGTATTATAAATGTTAAAAAACTTAAATTCAGGTGGGGTATCTATTAAAAACATTGTATCCATATGTCCTTCGTATTTTTCGCCTGTAAAGTAAATATCAACCAATGCCCAACCATCATTTATATTGTTTGAATATTCAACATAATACTCTGATTCATCAATAATATTATCATCTTCATCATAAACGGTAATTGTTGGCGTTATTTCTTCACCTGTGTATGTATTTGCTATTTCTTCTGTTGTTGCATATTTGGGTTTCTTTATAATTTCCTGATTGTTTTCCCCACACACATTGCATTTGCCTTTAATTATTCCGTCATTTTCTGTTGTTGCTTTTGTTATTTCAAATACTTGGTTAGTATGACCTAAAGCGGAGATTTTTTTGCTTCGTTTAATTAATGTACTACAAATACTACAACGTTGTTCTTCGGTTTGACCGTCTTTAGTACAAGTTGGTCCAACAGCAGGTTTCGTCATAACAATATTATGCCCTGTTGCAGGAAAATCTTTATGGTAATTATAATTACAATTTTCACACTCAAAATATCCCCAACCACCTTCGGTACAAGTTGCATCGTCTCCGTCAATAAAAACAATTGTATGTCCTGTTTTATGCTGTGTTGCTGTTTCGGAATAATCACAATTCTCGCATACATATTTTGTATATCCGTCTTTCAAACAGGTTGCATCGACTTTTTCACTTTCAATAATATTGTGACCTGTTTTTGAGATTGTCTCTTTTTCAGTATAATCACAATCTGCGCAATTGTATATTTTATAACCGTCATTTTCACAAGTCGGATTAACTGTTTCACCTTCGTAAAGTAAATGTTCGTAGGCTTCTTTTACAACCATCTTTTTATATTTACAGAATAGACATTTATAATTCACATATCCGTCGTTCTCACAATCAGGTTCTGCATAGTCCTTTAATATGCAAAGATGCCATTTTGAGAAAATAATGTATGGGTTACCATTAACTTTAAGTGAGAAAGCTGACACAGGCATTACAAACATACCTAAAAGAATTACTGTTGATAAAATAAAACTGATTATTTTTCTTGCTAATTTGTTTTTCATAAAATTTCCTCCATTCAATACTTGATAGTTAATTTTTGGTTTTTTTACCCTTTTTCACCTCCTTTTAATGCCTTTATACAGTATAAAGTAACTTTACAGTCAAGAGTTTTTTGAAAAAAATATATGAAAAAACACAAAAAAAGACGACACTCCAAAAGAAATGCCGTCAAAAAACAAAAATATTAAATTATAAATTCACCAGAAACATCGCAATAATTACACATATTATGGTTATGAAAAATGTGAACACACAATAATTACGCCAGATTCCACAAATTCTTTTTTCATCATCGTTAAATCGTTTTACTAATATATCTTCCACAATTAATGATAACATAAAAACAAATGCTACAGGGAAAATTGCGATTGATATATTCGCAATATTGAGTGTTGCAAGAAATATATCAACTATTGAAAAAGCAATTAAAAACGAAAAAAGTATTTTTAAATATCCTGTTACAACTCTTGCCGGTTTACCGACTTTCTTTTCATTCACAGGTATTTTCTTTAGTCCTTTTAACGCTCCGAAAACAGATATTAAAAAAATACCTATTGCACCTATTAACGCAATTCCACATCCCCAATTATCATTGGTAAGAATATACCAATCCGGCTTTTTTACTATATAATTTGTCGGATTACCATTTTTGTCAGTCACAAATACATTATACCAATCAAAGCCAATGCCCGCTTCATTGATTTTTTTCAGGTCTTCAGCGTGATATATATCATATGTATCACGCCAACTCTGAATTCCCAATTTTTCAATATATGTTTTTTCAATAAAATTACCTGTGGGAGCATCATAGATATATACATCTGCATCTCGTTCAATTATGAGCTTTTCATTATCAAGATAAAAATATGTTACTCCTCTTGAATATTCATCGCGAGGGATAGAAATTGCCCACAGGAAGTTACCGTCAAAATCATAGGCATTGGCACAAGCAGCCTCATCATAACAAACATACATTATCTCATTATGAACATCAGTTTTAATTGTATCAACAGGGCAATATGTATTTATTTCAGGTAATTTCAAATCGTAGTATTCATTGTTGTGGAAATGAGACCTACCACAAATCACAGAATATAAAACTCCTGCAAAAAACATTACGAAACAAATGATTGTTATTATTTTAATTCGTTTTTTATGGTCAAAACCTGAAATATCAACTCCTGCAAAGTCGAAAAACTCCTCACCTTTTATTTCTCTGGTGTTGATTTCGTTCCAATAGTATTCTTCGTCAAAGTTTTTATCATCAATCTGTTTTTCACATATTTCTTTACATAGTTCAACAGACACATTTAATGCAGAAATTTCACTCTGCATTGAATTAACACTTTTTTCGGCTGCGTCGTTTAAAACAACAGTTCCGTCAAAAATGCCTCTGATATCCTGAATGGGAATACCAAGTTTTCTGTAAATAACTATTTTCTTTAAAATCGCAACATCATTTTCGTCGTATTCCCTATATCCGTTTTCTTTCCTTGACGGATTAATCAAGCCTTCCTTTTCGTAAAATCTGATGTTGGCTCTGCTTATATTAAGTGCTTTTTCAAGTTCATTTATTCTCATTTTATCCCTCCTGACGCTTAATATAAACTATAAACCAACTTTACAGTCAAGTGTTTT
>JAZSKT010000032.1:0-2909 GCA_045534995.1 Candidatus Fimenecus sp. | reverse complement strand
CAAGAGACATAAAGGAGGCTACTATGGTATTATTATCATTAGAACAAGAATTAAAACAAAATTCCTATCCGGGTAGAGGAATTGTCATTGGAAAGTCAGAAGATGGCAAATATGCAGTAACAGCTTATTTTATTATGGGCAGAAGTGAAAAAAGCCGTAATCGTATTTTTGTAGAAGATGGTGCTGGTATTCGTACACAAGCATTTGACCCATCCAAGCTTAGCGACCCAAGTTTAATTATTTATGCACCAGTGCGTGTACTTGGCAACAAGACTATCGTAACAAATGGTGACCAAACAGATACTATTTATGAATTAATGGATAAGCAGATGACATTTGAACAGGCACTTCGTACTCGTGAATTTGAGGATGACGCTCCAAACTACACTCCAAGAATTTCAGGTATTATCAGACTTGAAAACGGCGATATGAATTACGCTATGTCAATTCTTAAGTCAGCAGATGGTGACGGTAGCTCTTGTCAAAGATATAATTTTGCATATTCAAATCCTCTTGCGGGTAAAGCAAAGTTTATTCATACATATGAATGTGATGGTGACCCACTTCCAAGTTTTGAAGGAGAGCCAAAAACACTTGAACTTCCTGATGTTGATATTGACACAATGACAGATATTATTTGGAAAAACCTTAATGAAGATAATAAAGTTTCTCTTTTTGTTAGATATATCGACCTTGAAACAGGCGAATTCGAATCAAGAATTGTAAACAAAAACGTATAAGGAGATTAGAAATGAAAGAATTTGAACTTAAATATGGTTGTAATCCCAACCAGAAACCTTCAAAAATCTATATGGAAGACGGTTCTGAACTTCCAATTGAAATTCTTAACGGCAGACCTGGTTTCATCAATTTCCTTGATGCGTTCAACTCTTGGCAGTTAGTTAAGGAAATAAAAGATATTCTTGGTATGCCTGCTGCAACATCATTCAAGCATGTAAGTCCTACATCAGCTGCGGTTGGTGTTAAACTTCCTGATTCACTTAAAAAAGCTTGTTTTGTTGATGATATAGAAGAACTTGATTATTCACCATTAGCATGTGCTTATGCTCGTGCTCGTGGTACTGATAGAATGTCATCGTTCGGTGACTGGATTGCATTAAGTGACGAATGTGATGCTACAACAGCAAAGCTTGTTGCTCGTGAAGTTTCTGATGGCATTATCGCACCTGGTTATTCAGATGAAGCTCTTGAAATCCTTAAGGGTAAGAGAAATGGTAACTACAATATAGTTAAAATTGATGCTGATTATGTTCCTGCAGTTCAGGAAAAGAAACAAGTTTTTGGTATCACATTTGAACAGGGAAGAAATAATTTCAGAATTGATGAAGAACTTCTTTCTAATATGGTTACTGACAATAAAGAATTCCCTGAAGAAGCAAAACGCGACCTTATAATCGCACTTATTACTCTTAAATATACACAGTCTAACTCTGTATGCTATGCTTATGACGGACAGGCTATCGGTGTTGGTGCAGGTCAGCAGTCAAGAATTCATTGTACAAGACTTGCAGGTACAAAGGCTGACACATGGCATCTTCGCCAGCATCCAAAAGTGCTTAATCTTCCTTTCAGAGATGATATTCGTCGTCCTGACAGAGATAATGTTATTGATGGTTATATCAATAAGAATGAAGAAGATGTTTGTGCAGACGGAATCTGGCAGAAATACTTTAAGACACAGCCTGAACCACTCACAGCAGAGGAAGCAAGAGAATATCTTGATACAATTACTGGTGTTTCAGTTGGTTCTGATGCTTTCTTCCCATTCAGTGATAATATTGAAAGAGCTCGTAAGAGTGGTGTTTCATATATTGCTGAACCAGGTGGCTCTATTCGTGATGATGTAGTTATTGATTGTTGTAATAAATACGGAATTGCAATGGCGTTTACAGGAATGCGTTTGTTCCATCATTAATTTTGAGGTATTATGATGAAAATAATGGTTGTAGGTGGTGGCGGTAGAGAACACGCTATCATCAAAAAAATTAAAGAAAATAAGAATGTTACTGAAATCTTCGCATTACCCGGAAATGGTGGAATGAAAGATGATGCAACACTCGTTAATATCGGTGCAAAAGATATTGATAATATTGTAAAATTTGCAGTCGATAACAAAATTGATTTTGCAGTAGTTGCACCTGATGACCCTCTTGTGCTTGGTGCAGTTGACGCACTTAATGCAGTTGGCATCAATTGCTTTGGTCCTAAAAAGGATGCTGCAATTATTGAAGGAAGTAAAGCTTTTTCAAAAAACCTTATGAAGAAGTATAATATTCCAACTGCAGCGTTTGAAATATTCAACAATGCTGAAGATGCTCTTAAATATCTTGAAACTGCTCCAATTCCAACAGTTGTAAAGGCTGATGGTCTTGCTCTTGGCAAGGGTGTTATTATTGCTATGACGCGAGAAGAAGCTGTTGATGCAGTTAAATCAATTATGGAAGATAAAATCTTCGGTGAAAGCGGCAATAACATTGTTATCGAAGAATTTCTTACTGGTCCTGAAGTATCTGTTCTTTCATTTACAGACGGGAACATTGTTGTACCTATGATTTCTTCAATGGACCACAAGAGAGCCCTGGATAACGATGAAGGCCTCAATACAGGTGGTATGGGTACAATTGCTCCTAATCCATACTATACATCTGATATTGCTAAAGAATGTATGGAAACAATTTTTGTTCCAACAATCAATGCAATGAAAGCTGAAGGAAGAACATTTAAAGGATGTTTGTATTTTGGTCTTATGCTTACTCCAAACGGACCAAAAGTTATTGAATATAACTGTCGTTTTGGCGACCGTGAAACTCAAGTTGTATTGCCACTTCTTGAAAGTGGTTTACTGGGCGTAGTGGTGGCAGTTGAAAATGAAAGTTTAACTGAAGAAA
>JAZSKT010000240.1:0-4239 GCA_045534995.1 Candidatus Fimenecus sp. | reverse complement strand
CCTTGGCTCACAGAACGACATGGCTACGATCCGACTTCTCGTCGGTTGGAAATATGGAATAGGTAAAGGGCTTGTAACAGGCTTTGTCTATTCCCTTGTCCAAATGGCTTTAGGTGTAAAGACAATTAGCGGGCTTATTATGCCAGCATCAGAGGATTATTTAGGAAGCCTTGGGAATGTTGTACTTATGTTTATCTTCGATTACATTGTAGCTTATACTGTGCTTGGTTTAGGTGCCATGTATAAAGAAAAAATCAAGAACAACAGCGGGTCCCTTGCATTTGGTGCGTTTACAGCATTATCTTTAAGATATGTTTCCCATATTATTTCAGGATATATTCTCTATGGTGCTTGGGCAGAGTGGTTCTTTACTCAGGACGGCTTTTATTCATGGGGACAAACAATTATGAATACATTTAGCGGTAATGCATTATCACTTGTGTATTCAATCATATATAACGGATTCTATATGATTCCTGAAATTATAATCACAACAATAGTTGCAGTTGTAATCGGCAAAATCCCACAAATCATAAAATCAAAGGCATAAAAAATGACTCCCTTGATATTTTCAAGGGAGTTTTTATGTTATTCATCAAATCTTCTGTCAAAACTTCTGTATTGAATTGCTTCAGTAATGTGATGAGTTTCAATAATCTCAGAATTATCAAGGTCAGCAATTGTCCTTGCAATTCTCAAAACTTTGTCATATGCTCTGGCGGAAAGAGATAATCTTTCAAAAGCAGTTTTCAATATAAGTAAAGCATTGTCAGTCATTTGACAGAATTTTCGGGTGCTTGCAGCATCCATTTTAGCATTACAAGTGATTTTTGTACCCTCAAAGCGCTTGTGTTGAATTTCTCGTGCTTTTTCAACGCGTTTCTTTATTTCAGAAGATGATTCAGCCTTACTTGTGCCTGAAAGATTTTCAAAATCAACAGGAGGAACATCGATATGAATATCAAGTCTGTCAACAAGCGGTCCACTGACTTTGTTAAGGTATCTCTGTGCAGAGCCGTTTGAACATGTACATGGTCTGGTGGGATGTCCGTAATATCCGCAAGGACATGGATTCATAGCACAAATCATCATTACTGAACAGGGGTATTGAAATTTAGCAGCTGCTCTTGAAATACTGATAACACCATCTTCAATTGGCTGTCGTAATACCTCAAGGGTATTTCTTGTGAATTCAGGTAGTTCGTCAAGGAACAAAACACCATTATGAGCTAAAGAAACCTCACCTGGTCTTGGTATTGCGCCACCACCCGAAAGTCCAGCGGGGGATACAGTGTGATGTGGCGAACGGAAAGGTCTTGAACGAATAAGCGAAATACCACTTGGTAACGCACCTGCAATGGAGTAAATGTTTGTAGTTTCAATTGATTCATCAAAGGTCATATCAGGTAAAATTGACGGCATTCTCTTTGCAAGCATACTTTTACCTGAACCCGGAGGTCCGACCATAAGCACATTGTGACCGCCTGCAGCAGCAACTTCCAATGCTCGTTTAACTTCTTCCTGTCCTCTTACGTCAGAAAAGTCGGGAATATTTGTCGGATTATAGTATTCTGCATAACACTCTCTTGTAATAGGTTGGATTTTATCTGTTCCTGTTAAATGTTTTAAAAGTTGAAAAATATTCTTTACAGGATATACGTCAATACCTTTTACAACAGCACCTTCGCTTGCATTTTCAAATGGAATAAAAACATTTTTGATACCATATTTTTTGGCACAGAGAATCATAGGCAAAACACCATTCACTTTGCGCAGTTCACCATTAAGTGATAATTCACCTACAAAAGCCATTTCTTCAGTTACACCTTTTAATTGTTCGTTAGCACAAAGTAGAGCAATAAGAATTGGAAGGTCATACACAGGACCTTCTTTTTTTATGTCTGCAGGAGCAAGGTTAACCGTGATTCTGCTGACGGGATACTGTAAGTTTGTATTTTTAATTGCTGAACGAACTCTTTCTCGACTTTCTGAAACAGCAGTGTCCGGAAGTCCGACAATGTCAAATCTCGGCAATCCGCCTGAAATATCTGCTTCAACAATAACCTTATATGCTTCCATCCCAAATAGACCAAGACTTATAACCCTTGAAAACAAAAATATCACATCCAAAATATATTGTAATAATTATACAATATCACACATAATATTTTCAACAGAAAAATAAATATATATTTACATTTGGATTAAAATGAGATAAAATATAGCAAAGAAAAGTGGAGGTATTAATATGAATGATATTAAAAAACTTTATGATATATGGCTTTCTTCTGCAACTGCAGATAAAGATTTGATTCCTGAACTTGAAAGTATCAAAGGCGATGAAGAAGCAATCCTTGACCGCTTTTATAAAAACCTCGAATTTGGTACAGCAGGACTTCGTGGTGTTATTGGTGCAGGTACAAACAGAATGAATGTTTATACAGTTAATCAGGCAACTCAAGGACTTGCCGATTATCTTAATGAATCATTTGATGAGCCTTCTGTTGCTATTGCTTACGATTCAAGAATCAAGTCAAAGGAGTTTGCAGAGAGTGCGGCAGGTGTTCTCGCTGCAAACGGAATTAAAGTGTATATCTATCCTGAGCTTGTTCCAACTCCAATGCTTTCTTTTGCAGTTAGAAGACTTAATTGTTCTTCGGGTATAATTATCACTGCAAGTCATAATCCTTCAAAATATAACGGATTTAAGTGTTATGACCCTAATGGTTATCAGATGACTGATGAGGCAGCAGAGAAAACATATAATTATATTCAGAATATTGACATGTTCACAGGCGTAAAATCAATGAGCTTTGATGATGCTTTGGCTGAAGATATGGTCGATTTTGTTGAGGATTGGCTTTACGACGAATTTTATGAGAAAGTTTTGTCATGCCTTGTTAATCCTGATAAAATCAAAAAAGCAAATTTAAAGATAGTTTATACTCCACTTAACGGTGCAGGAAATAAGCCTGTTCGTAAAATTCTTAAAAAAGCAGGAATTAAAGAAGTAACAGTTGTAAAGGAACAGGAAAAGCCTGATGGCAACTTCCCAACATGTCCTTATCCTAATCCTGAAATTCGTCAGGCATTTGAATGTGCTATTGAAACTGCAAAGGGTACTGATGTTGATTTGCTTCTTGCAACTGACCCTGATTGCGACCGTGTTGGTATCGCAGTTCGTGATGGTGATGACTTTGTTCTTATAACAGGTAATGAAGTTGGTGCAATGCTTTGTGAATACCTTCTTTCTAACCTTAAAGAGCAGAATAAGTTACCTGACAATCCTGTTGTAGTTAAATCTATTGTAACAACACCTTTAATTGAAGCAATTTGTAGTTTTTATGGTGCTGAGGTTGCCGATTTGCTTACAGGTTTCAAATATATTGGTGAACTTATTACAAACCTTGAAAAAGAAAGCAAAGAAGATAACTTCATTGTAGGTATGGAAGAGTCCTATGGTTATCTTCGTGGAATTCATGCAAGAGATAAGGATGCTGTGGTTGCATCTCTTATGATAGCTGAAATGGCATCAGTTTATAAACTTCAGGGTATTTCTTTAAAGCAGTTTATGGACAGCATTTATGAGAAATATGGTATGTATCTTAATACAGTTCTTAACTTTGCCTTTGAGGGTGCAAGTGGAATGCAGAAGATGACAGATATTATGAATTCTCTTCGTGAAAAGGCACCTGAATCATTTGCAGGTAAAAAGGTTGTTAAAATTGCTGACTATAATACAAGCAAAATTATTGATACTACAACAAATGAAGAAGGCATAATCAATCTTCCAAAATCCAATGTTCTTTCATATTCTCTTGAAGATAACAGTAAGGTTATTATTCGTCCATCAGGAACTGAACCAAAGATTAAGATTTATATTACTGCTTGTGGCGAAACAAGAAAAGAATCTGAAGAGAAAACATCTTTGATTTCAGAAGATGCTACAAAACTTTTGGGAGTATAATTTATGAACAGAGAAAAATTTATAAAATTTGTTGCTATATTTTTGGCAGCAATTATGGTCTTAAGCACAGGAGCCGTACTTTTGCAGATGTTTATTTAAGTTTTTAGCCACGGATAAACCGTGGCTTTTTTATGCTATTAATTTTGTATAAACTATACATAAATTTTAGTTGACAATAATTTTTTTTGTGATATAATAATACACATATAATTAGAGAAAAAGAGTAATTGTACATTTTGAGGTGATATGTTGAATTCTTATTCAGTTGACAA
>JAZSKT010000040.1:0-5276 GCA_045534995.1 Candidatus Fimenecus sp. | reverse complement strand
ACAGGGCGGCGGTCAACCCAGCAGGGCCGCCGCCGATTATTATAATATCATACATAATTATAATCCCTTTAATTTGGATAGATTAGGCATTAAGGTATTTCTTAATATCTGAAACTCCTGCAAACTTTGAAACTGCACCATCTTTAATAACTACGAGAGTTGGTGCCTGCTTGATACCAAGTGAAGTAGCCATTTCTGCGTGTTCATTAGCAAGGAGTTTTTCATAACCTACGCCTGCTTTGTCAAGTAATGAACAAGCGATTTTACAGTTAGGACAAGTTGCTGTTGTGAAAAGGAATGTTCCGTCAGCTACATCTGACTTTTCTTCTTTACATTCACAAGCAACTGCTTCTGAAATTTCGTGAGTAAGTGTTGACTTACTGATATCATAAACTTTTCTGTCTTTGTATTCCTGAGCTTTACCATCGTTCCAGTTCTTAACAGGACGATAATAACCTGTGATACGGCTGTAAACTTCTGCTTCTTCACCACATTCAGGACAAATAAATGCTTCACCTGCAATATAGCCGTGATTCTTACATACTGAATATGTTGGAGAAATTGAATAGTAAGGAAGTCTGTAATTTGTTGCAATCTTTCTTACAAGATTTGCACAAGACTGCCAATCAGGAAGTTTTTCACCAAGGAATGCGTGGAATACTGTACCTGATGTATAAAGAGTATGAAGTTCATCCTGCATATCAAGTGCTGTAAAGATATCCTGTGTATAACCAACAGGAAGATGTGAACTGTTTGTATAGTAAGGTGTTTCACCTTCGCCACGACCTGCTGTAATGATATTTGGATAATATTTAAGGTCATGCTTTGCAAGACGGAATGCTGTTGATTCAGCAGGAGTTGCCTCAAGGTTATAAAGGTCACCGTACTCAACCTGATAGTCAGAAAGTCTTTCTCTCATGTGATTAAGAACTTCTTTTGCAAACTTCTGTGTCTTTTCAGTTGTCATATCAGCCTGAAGCCAATTTGCATTAAGACCAACTTCGTTCATACCAACAAGACCGATTGTTGAGAAGTGGTTGTTGAATGTACCAAGGTATCTCTTTGTATATGGATAAAGACCTGCGTCAAGAAGTTTTGTGATAACTGTTCTCTTAACTTTAAGTGAACGAGCAGAAATATCCATCATCTTAACAAGACGAGCATAGAAATCAGCTTCATCCTCCGCAACGTCAGCAAAACCAGTCAAGTTGATACTAACAACACCAACTGAACCTGTTGATTCACCACTACCGAAGAAACCACCTGACTTTTTACGAAGTTCACGAAGGTCAAGACGAAGACGACAGCACATTGAACGAACATCAGAAGGTTCCATATCGCTGTTGATGTAGTTTGAGAAATATGGTGTACCGTATTTTGCTGTCATTTCAAAGAGAAGCTTGTTATTCTCTGTTTCAGACCAGTCAAAATCACGAGTAATTGAATATGTTGGAATTGGATACTGGAAGCCACGACCGTTAGCGTCACCTTCAACCATAACTTCGATGAAAGCACGGTTAACCATATCCATTTCTTTCTTACAATCTTTATATTTGAAGTCCATTTCCTTACCGCCAACAATAGCGTTGAGTTCAGCAAGGTCGTTTGGAACTGTCCAGTCAAGAGTGATGTTTGTGAAAGGTGACTGTGTACCCCAACGAGATGGAGTATTTACACCATAGATAAATGACTGGATACACTGTTTAACTTCCTTATATGAAAGGTTATCAACCTTTACGAAAGGTGCAAGATAAGTGTCAAATGATGAGAAAGCCTGAGCACCTGCCCATTCATTCTGCATAATTCCAAGGAAGTTAACCATCTGGTTACAGAGTGTTGAAAGATGAGCAGCAGGAGCAGATGTAATCTTACCAGGAACACCGCCAAGACCTTCCTGAATTAACTGTTTAAGTGACCAACCTGCACAGTAACCTGTAAGCATTGAAAGGTCGTGAATATGAATATCAGCATTTCTGTGAGCGTTGCCGATTTCATCATCATAAATTTCAGAGAGCCAATAGTTAGCAGTAACAGCACCTGAGTTTGAAAGAATCAAACCACCTACTGAATATGTAACAGTTGAGTTCTCTTTAACACGCCAGTCGTTAACGTTAAGGTAGTTGTCGATAATAGCCTTATAGTCAACCATTGTTGCATTAAGGTTACGAATTTTTTCTCTCTGACGACGATAAATGATATATGCCTTTGCAACATCGTCATAACCAGCCTTAATAAGAACAGATTCAACACTATCCTGAATATTTTCAACGGAAATTGTTTCGTTCTCAATTTTAGGCTCAAATTCTGCAGTTACTTTAAGTGCGAGGAAATCGATAATGTTTGCATTGTACTGCTTGTTACAAGCGTCAAATGCCAATGTGATAGCATCTGCAATCTTTTTAAGGTCAAAAGATGCTATTTTGCCGTCTCTTTTTACTACGTTATACATATTGCGCCCTCCTATTAATTTGAATTTTCTGTGTATTAAGGTAAATCTCGCTACCCATTACGCACAGATTTTTTGGTTAGCGAGATTTATTATAATACATATATAGTGTGTTGTCAATAGGTTTTTGCACAATATCTTGTGTTTTTCTTAAATTCCTCGAATTTCGACAGAAGGCATAATTTCTGTTGCCTTTTTCTTCATTTCTTTAAGCAAATCAACGGAAACCGGCTTTAAATCGGGCATTATAAGGTCACCAGAGTCCACAAAATTCTGTAAAAAGTACTTGTGTGCGCCTTTAATCCACACCACAATATCTTGTATATCGTCCAAGGTGTGAAATCCGTCAACAATCGTTGTTCTGAATTCATATTCCACTTTATTCTGTAATAAAAAGTCCACACTTTTCTCTATTGGTGCAATCTGGAAGTTATCAACGCCAATTGTTTCACCATATTTTTCTTTACTGTTTTTAATGTCCATGGCAACATAATCCACAAGACCTTTTTCTACAATAGAAATGAGTTTTTCAGGAAAACTGCCGTTTGTATCAAGCTTGACTGAGTATCCAAGTGCTTTGATTTCACCGATAAATTCTTCTATGCCGTTCTGCAAAAGTGGTTCGCCACCGGTAATTACAACACCGTCAAGAAGTCCTTGCCTTTTCTTTAAATACGCAATAACTTCTTCCACATCAAGATATGTTTCAGTATCAATATGAGTTACAAGAGATGCGTTATGACAAAAAGGGCAACGGAAATTACAGCCCGGCGTAAAAACAATACAGGCAACCTTTCCGGGATAATCTAAAATCGTTAATTTCTGAAAACCGTTTATAAGCATAGTCTTCTCCTTACAGAATTATTTATTATATTATAAATCTTTGAAAATACAAATTCAACAGTATAACTCTTTTATTTTCTCTTAAAATATGATATAAATATAACAGATTTGATTTGTGAGGAACAATTTATGAAAATAGCAGTTATTTATACAGGCGGAACAATCGGCAGTTGCATAAAAGGTGATTTTATCGGCGTTGACGACAAAATGCAATATGTACTGCTGAAAAAATATGAAAACGACAATGAAATCGTCTTTGAAACAAGTTCACCATACAGCATTTTAAGCGAAAATCTGTCTGCAAATGAACTTAACTTGTTGCAAAAGGAAATCAAAGAAAAACTTTCAAGAGATTTTGATGGCATTATTGTCACTCATGGTTCGGACACGCTTCAATATACCTCAACCGCCATTGAATATGCTTTTGGAAACTGTTCAATTCCCATTATTTTTGTTTCCGCTGACTTTCCTTTGGAGGATAAAAGGTCCAACGGTTATCCCAACTTCCAGTGTGCCATTGAGTTTATCAGAAACAGAATTGCAACGGGTGTTTTCGTTTCATATAAAAACGATAACGAATCAGTTACAAATATTCATATTCCTTCACGTATTCTTCAGCACAACGAACTCAATGCAAATGTTTACAGTATAGACAGAAAACCTTTCGCACGATATAACGGAGATTTCACAATAAACAGCACAAAACTGCCCGATAAAACAGAAAATACCGGAATTGTAAATTATACACCCGATTCCCAGATACTTGTAATCCCCAATACACCCGGACAAGGTTATTTGTATTCCCTTGAAAATATCAAAGCTATCTTTTTCAAGACTTATCATTGTGCAACACGGGATACAGCAAATGAGAAGTTTGTAGAGTTCTGTAAAAAAGCCACCGTAAAACAGATTCCTATGTTCGTTTTAAGTCCTGAATCGGACACGAATTATGAAAGCACAAAGAAATACAGAGATTTGAATATCACCCTTCTACCATACAGCACTTTTATTTCTGCATATATGAAAATCTGGATTGCCGTGAGTATGAGATACAATATCAAGCAATTTGCAACCCAACAAATAGCAAATGAGTTTATAAAATAAACGAAACACCGTAGGAGAAAAACTCTTACGGTGTTATTTCTTTACTCTGTTATTTTTTTGATTTCCTGTATGAGAGAATCCTTACTTAACATTCCTATGCGACGTGACACAATGTTTCCATCTTTATCAATAAATATAGTCTGAGGATAACTTGTTATTCCATATGTTCTAATAGCATTAAATTCTGTATCAAAGAAAACATCGAACTCATATTTTTCCTGTAGGACATATGCTTTTGCAGATTCAACCGTTTCTCCGTTAATGCCTGTTGCATTCACCATAAGGAACTGAACATCAGGATTCTCTTTGTATGCTTCATTGAAATCAGGCATTTCCACCGTACAGTAATAACACCATGTTGCCCAGAAATTCACAACAACAGGCTTACCTTTAAAATCAGATAGATTAACCTTATTGCCATCATAATCAGTAACAGTAAAATCAGGTGCAGAATTGTCGTTTTCCTGTACATCAGGTGTTTCTTCTGTTGTTTTATCCTCATTGTGAATTGGATTATTCATACCGTATTCTTCACTATACTTATTATATAAAAATAATGAACCTGCAATAATTCCAACAAGCAGAATTGCGATTACTATCCATTTAATCGTATTTTTCATAAATTATCTCTCCTATGAAAGCAAATTCAAAAATTTACCAAACAAACCTGTCGCCATAAGTACACCGATTACCACAAGTAAGCAACCGCAAATGGTATTGATAACCTTGTAATGCTTTTTGATAAATGTAAATGCACCTCTTAATTTGTCAATAAGATTTGCACTGATAAAAAATGGAATTCCAAGTCCGAGAGAGTAAAGCAAGAGCATTACAATGCCTTCAACAACGTGTCCCTGACTTGCCGCAAGCATTAATGCAGAGC
>JAZSKT010000013.1:0-3048 GCA_045534995.1 Candidatus Fimenecus sp. | reverse complement strand
CGACTTTATATATTAAAAAAATTTATAACCTCATGTTCGTCACCGGCGACGAACCAAGCCATCAAATTGAAGCAAGTTCAATTTGATATTAACTTTAAGTTTTTTAAGTTAACTGTAAGTTTTTAATTGAAAAATCATATATGCTGGAGCTGAGTGAGGGAGGCTGAGCACTTTAAGGCAGAAAATCCCCCTGCAACAGGAGATTTTCACCATTCCATAGTTGCCGTCACCTCGTTCGGTCGTCGTCGCAAGTTGTAGTCCTGAAATCGAGTTTTTTCATACCTCGAATGTTAAGCTTTTCAATATTGTAATATTGAAAAAAGTTTCACCCAGCCCTGACTTATGGCTTAACATATCCTATTTCTGGGGTTCCGCCCGCACAGTTCCATTTTTTTACATGGTCGGAAACAGACAATCAATCCAATGCGACAATTTCGGTTGACTACAACTTATGGAACCTACTTTCGCCGGGTCATTTATTTACAAACAGGGGTGACCAACCGCAGAATATTTTTCGTGTATAACTGCATTTTCACGTCCTTTGCATTCCTGCAAAGATTTCCTTATTTAGTTGACAATGCAATTATGAAAGGTGGACTCAGAAAAAGTTTTCTATAATAATTTTTTTTGAAAAATTTTTTAGTTTTTTTTGACTGACTGTCATAATTAAATCGTGATAAAGAAAATATGGAGTTTTTTATCACTCGTCCTTATTATAGTTGGTGTTTTTTTCAAAGAAGCTGTTCTCTGCGTGGGAACGGCTTTTTTGTTGCTTATTTTTTTCAGTTACATACAGATTTCTAATATAAAAAAACTGAAATTTTCTTTTATTGTGTTATTCAAAAATCATAATTGTTTTATCACTTCTTGATATTTTGGAATTTTTTAACTCTCCGTTTCTATGTTTGTTATGCGAAACAGCTCTCTTGAAAAAAAGAGGGCTGTTTTTGCTTTGTTTCAAACAACAACAAAAAGCAGAAAGACCATCAATCTTTCTCTCTTGCTTTTAGCTTATTTATGCCCGTTATGCAAGTCTTATTAATGAGTCATAATAGAAGCGTGTCAATGATACGTTTTCTTCGGGATGGCAACTCTGCTGAGGTTATCAATATGACGGACAATTTCTGATGCTTTCATATAATATTTACAAATTACTTCTTTAGTATCTGTGAAGCGATGAGATTTGTATTTCAGAACCTTGTTTTTTTTGATTCATATGATATAATGAATAAAAAGGTGGGTTAATTATTATGAAAAAGAAGGTTTCTATTTTTTCAATTGTATCTTTTTTGTTAAGTGTCATAGCTTTGATTTTATATGTAATGCTTCTTAACGGAACAAATGTATTTATCATATGGATAATTTTCAGTGTTTTGGCTTCCTTATTTCCGTTGTTATCAAAATTTATTAGAAATAAAAAAGGAAAAAAAGGAAAAGGCATAGAAATCACAGCTTTGATTATTGGTGGATTAGCTTTATATTTTGTATTTTTTGCAGCAACCAAAATTAATATTTACTTTGTATTTGGTATAAACATAATAATTTTTATTTTGTATGCAAAGTTATTTAATAATGTCCAAGTTGAATCAAAAAATCAAAAAGCACAGGATGAATTTGTTTTTGATAAAAAACAAAACAACGATGATATAAATCCTTATGAAGCATTAGATGATATTTTGAAAATACATGTTCAAAATACTGCAAAAGCACTGGAGACAAATGGTAAGGTTCAGCCTGATAATGAAGATGATTCTGACTTTGGACTTGTTCCTGAAAAACCTATTTTTACTCTTGCTTTGATGTCAATTGATGGTGAAAAGGAATACTTAGACCAACTTTATACTACTAATGGTGAAAAGATTAAATATAACCGTAGAGGCTCTATAAGTATTGAAGGTATAAATGGCATAATTGATATTTATGAAACATTCTTGCCTTCTGGAGAACCATACAAGACAATTTATATCAATATGTACGGTGCGTCAAAGTCAACTAAAGCACCTGATGGATTTGTTTTAAATAACGCTACAGTAACCCCCAAACCTATACCTAAAAAGAAAAAAACTTCCAAGATAAAATATTGCATTCATTGTGGTTCAATGATTGATAATGAAACAAAAAAATGTACGGGATGTGGAAAACAATATTTAAAATGGTTTAACAATAAAATTAATAGGTTATCAGTTACAGTAGTTTTGATGGCATTAATTATTGTCACTGTATTAACATTCTGTGTATTTCAGTTTATCAACACACAGAAATTAAAGGATAAAAATAGTAGCTTAGAAGGACAAATTATCAAAAAACAATCTACAATAAGTCAGTTAGAGAATGAAATTGATGATTTAGAGAATGAAATTAATGATTTAGAGACTGAAATTGATGATTTGGAGAGTGACCTTAGAAGTCACAAAACCCTTTCTCGTTTTGTTAATGACTATGTAGTGTTTGTTGAGGATGATGGTACATACTATTATCACAAGTTCGAATGTTACAAGTTTAAGGGAAATTATTTCTGGGCATACAACACTGAAAAAGCCGTTCAACTTGGTTATTCTCCCTGTCCGTATTGCAATTAACATAAAAGCGAGGTTAATTCACCTCGCTTTTACTGTATGCTTTTTCACTTTATATTCATGCTTTTTCGGTTTGTAATCTGCTGTTACATATTAAGAAGATTTTTAAGAAAATTGCAATCTTCATACAGATAAATATCTTTCATATAAACTTACCTTTGATGAACTTTCAGAAGTGCAGCTTTCATTTGTTCTCCTGTAATTTCACCGTTAGCCCATTTACGAGCAAGCATACGGGCATATTCTGAAACAGGAACGCCTTCAATTTTATTCAGTGCATCAGCAACTCTGATTGCATTAAGTCTTTTTGTTTTTACTGCCGGCGACAAATTGCACAAGTCCAGTAAAAACGGACAATAGAAAAAAGAGACCTCCTATGGTAGAATTAAAATAACTACCACAGGAGGATTTTTTATGCCCAGAGAGTACAGACATATAAAACAATATGAAAACGAGATATTGCAATTAAAAT
>JAZSKT010000224.1:0-3732 GCA_045534995.1 Candidatus Fimenecus sp. | reverse complement strand
TCGTAGGTATGGCAACATGTGGTATTGCAGCAGGTGCAAGACCTGTTATGAGTGCTTTTTTAAATGAAGTATCAAAAAGAAAACTTTCGGATGTTACAGTTACCCAGACAGGATGTATAGGTATGTGTCGTTTGGAACCTATCGTTGAGATTTATATGCCCGGCGAAGAAAAGGTTACATACGTTAAAATGAATGAAGAAAAGGTTGCTCGCATTGTTGCTGAGCATATTATAAACAAAAAACCTGTTGCCGAATATACAGTTGGTGCGGTTCAGGAGTAATAGAGGAGGAGATATAATGAATATTTACAGATCACATGTTCTTATATGTGGCGGAACAGGCTGTACTTCTTCAGGTTCAAACAAAATTCATGAAGAATTTGATAAACTTCTTGCTGAAAAAGGTCTTGAAAATGAAGTAAAAGTTGTACAGACAGGCTGTTTCGGTCTTTGTGCACTTGGACCGATCGTTGTTGTATATCCAGAAGGTGCATTTTATAGCCTTGTTAAGGTTGAGGATGTTAGCGAAATCGTTGAAGAACATCTTTTAAAGGGTAGAATTGTTGACAGACTTCTTTATAGAGAAGACGAAAAGAGTAATGAAGTAAAACCCTTAAACGAAGTTACATTCTACAAAAAACAGATGCGTATTGCTCTTAGAAACTGTGGTGTTATCAATCCTGAAGATATTAATGAAGCTATAGGTGTTGATGCATATCAGGCTCTTGGTAAAGTACTTACAGAAATGACTCCTGAACAGGTTATTGAAACAATCCTTGATTCAGGTCTTCGTGGTCGTGGCGGTGCAGGATTCCCAACAGGTCTTAAATGGAAATTTGCAGCTGCTTCTAAAAATGACCAGAAATATGTTTGTTGTAATGCCGATGAAGGTGACCCAGGTGCATTTATGGACCGTTCAGTTCTTGAAGGTGACCCTCATACAGTTATTGAAGCTATGGCTATTGCAGGTTATGCAATCGGTGCTAATCAGGGTTATATTTACATTCGTGCAGAATATCCAATCGCTGTTAGACGTCTTCAGATTGCTATTGATCAGGCAAAGGAATATGGCCTTTTAGGTAAAGGTATTTTTGGTACAAACTTTGATTTTAACCTTGAAATTCGTCTTGGAGCAGGTGCTTTTGTTTGTGGTGAAGAAACAGCACTTATGAACTCAATTGAAGGTAACAGAGGCGAACCCAGACCTCGTCCTCCTTTCCCAGCGGTAAAAGGTCTATTTGCTAAACCCACAATTCTTAATAACGTTGAAACATATGCTAATATTCCTGTAATTATTAATAAAGGTGTTGATTGGTTTAAGGGCATCGGTACTGAAAAGAGTAAGGGTACAAAGGTATTCGCTCTTGGCGGAAAAATACAGAACACAGGTCTTGTTGAAGTTCCTATGGGTACAACCCTTCGCGAGATTGTTGAGGAAATCGGCGGCGGTTGCCCTAACGGTAAAAAATTCAAGGCTGCACAGACTGGCGGTCCTTCAGGTGGATGTATCCCTGCAAGCCTTATCGATACAGAAATCGATTACGATTCTCTTATGAGTATAGGCTCTATGATGGGATCTGGCGGTCTTATCGTTATGGACGAGGACAACTGTATGGTTGATATTGCAAAATTCTTCCTTGAATTTACAGTTGATGAATCCTGCGGTAAATGTGTTCCTTGCCGTGTAGGTACAAAAAGACTTCTTGAAATGCTTGAAAAGATTACTTCAGGTAAAGCTACAATGGAAGACTTAGATAAGTTAGAAGAACTTTGCTATGTAATTAAGGAATCTGCACTTTGTGGTCTTGGACAGACAGCTCCTAACCCTGTTTTAAGTACATTACAGTATTTTAAAGACGAGTATGTTGCCCATGTTAAGGATAAGGTTTGTCCTGCAGGTGTATGTAAAGCTCTTGTTAATTATCA
The DNA here is from genome assembly GCA_045534995.1 of Candidatus Fimenecus sp. Lineage (GTDB taxonomy): Bacteria > Bacillota > Clostridia > Oscillospirales > Acutalibacteraceae > Fimenecus. The sequence goes on along the minus strand of JAZSKT010000224.1, from coordinate 1,807 downwards.
TATTGACCCTGAAAAGTGTAAAGGATGTAGCCTTTGCTCAAGAAAATGTCCTGCTAACGCTATTACAGGTGAAATCAAGAGTCCGTTTGTTATTGATACAGATAAATGTCTTAAGTGTGGAGTTTGCATGGAAGCATGTAAATTTGATGCTATTTACAAAAAGTAAAAGGAGGATTTAATAAATGGTAAATTTAACTATAGATGGCAAAGCCGTATGTGTGCCTGAAGGTACAACTGTGCTTGAAGCCGCAAAAACAGTTAATATAAATATACCTACACTTTGTTATCTTAAAGATATCAACGAAATTGGTGCTTGTAGAGTATGTATAGTTGAAATTAAGGGTGCAAGAGCACTTCAGGCTTCTTGTGTATATCCCGTTGCTGAAGGTCTTGAAGTATTTACAAATTCTCCGAAGGTAAGAAAAGCTAGAAAAGCAACTGTTGAGCTTATTTTATCTGACCATGACAGAAAATGTCTTACCTGTACAAGAAACAGAAATTGTGAACTTCAGAAGCTTGCTGACGACCTTGGTATAACAGACATCAGATACGAAGGTGAACAGAGAGTGGTTGATATTGACGACCTTTCTCCTTCCATTGTTCGTGACAACAATAAATGTATTTTATGCCGCAGATGCGTAAGTGTTTGTAAGAATGTACAGACCGTTGGTGCTATTGATGCTGCATACCGTGGTATTAAAACAAGAATTGGTTCTGCTTTTGATATGGCACTTAACGATTCTCCTTGTATTAACTGCGGTCAGTGTATTACAGCTTGTCCTGTTGGTGCACTTTATGAAAAAGATGGTACTAAGGCAGTTTGGGATGCACTTGCTGATGATTCAAAGCACGTTGTAATACAGGCAGCACCTGCTGTAAGAGCAGCTCTTGGCGAAGAATTTGGCATGGAAATGGGCAAATGTGTTACAGGTAAAATGGCTGCAGCTATGAGAAGACTTGGTTTTAATGAAGTTCTTGATACAGACTTCTCTGCAGACCTTACAATTATGGAAGAGGGAACAGAGCTTCTTGAAAGACTTAATAATGGTGGAGTTCTTCCTATGATTACATCATGCTCACCAGGTTGGGTTAAGTTCTGTGAACATTTTTATCCTGATTTTATTCCTAACCTTTCTTCATGTAAGTCACCTCACCAGATGTTTGGTGCAGTTATAAAATCTTACTATGCAGAAAAGAAAAATATTGATCCTAAAAGCATATTTACAGTTTCTGTAATGCCTTGTACTGCAAAGAAATTCGAGTCCGGAAGAGATGAAATGGAAGTTAAAGGACTTCGCGATGTAGATGCAGTTATTACAACAAGAGAGCTTGCTGCAATGATTAAAACTGCAGGTATTGATTTTGCTAACCTTGAAGATGAGAATTTTGATGATATCTTTGGTATCGGTTCAGGTGCAGGTGTAATTTTTGGTGCAACAGGCGGTGTTATGGAAGCTGCTCTTAGAACTGTTAAAGAAATTGTTGAGAATAAACCTCTTGACAAAATTGAATTTGAGGCTGTTCGTGGAACTGACGGCATCAAGACTGCTACAGTAAATGTTGGCGGAACAGATGTTAATGTTGCTGTTGCTCATGGTCTTGGTAATGCAAGAAAGCTTCTTGATGATGTTAAAGCAGGTAAAGCAAATTACCACTTTATTGAAATTATGGGTTGTCCCGGCGGTTGCGTAACAGGTGGCGGTCAGCCTATCGTTCCTGCTAAAGACAGAATGGGTATCGATCTTAAGAAAGAAAGAGCTAAAGCTCTCTATGCTGAAGATAAAGCAGCTACTGTTCGTCAGAGCCA
>JAZSKT010000082.1:0-1561 GCA_045534995.1 Candidatus Fimenecus sp. | reverse complement strand
TACCCTCAAAACGGAACATACGATGACTCAATAATACATTATCAATAATGTCCCGTAGGATATCGTTGTAACACATATAAAAGATTTGATGAAAATAAAAACATATACAGACCTGAACCAACATCCGATGTTAATGACTGTGATTCAAACGGAATACGAGTTCACTCATCAACAGTTACCTATTAGTTTTAGTGAATGCAAGCACCATAATTCTAAAAAATAAGGCGGTGATGATATGAGAGAAATTAAAGATTTTGATACTGAAAAGAATATTTACATAGGCAAAGTATTAAACCATATTCATTATAACAAATTGCATGCGAGAATTTATGAGGAACTTTCAAATCATATGGATGATATGTATGAAGATTTCAGCAGTACTTGTGATGATGAAAAGGAAGTCACAAAAAGAGTTATTAATGAAATGGGTAATCCTGATGAACTTGGAAACGAATTACAGAAAATTCACAAAACCGTTTTATTGCGTGCAAGAATTTTAAAAAGCGTTTGTTCTATCATTTTAATAATATTAATGCCTTATATTTTTGATGGTGTTTACACTGCCGGAGAAGATATATACAATTATATAACCGCCTTTACTGTTGAAGAAGCTGAACAATGGATTGTAGAAAATAAATCTGAAGGACAAACTATAAAATTTCTTACAGAAATTGAGCATAACGGAGTGGTTCACAGAATATATGCACCTGAGGTTCAGGATGAAAATTTTGACATTTATCATATATGTTCCGTGAAACTTTTGGGAATAAATATAAAAGATAAATTTGAATATGCCCATTCTACATATATTTCCTCAGATGAATATACAATTGCAAATTTAAATACTGATACTTACAGATTAAGTGACGCTTTGTTTATTTATTTTGACAATCCACAAGAAGAATATCTTAAAGTCAAATGTATCCCGACAGAAGAAGGACTTTATGAATATTGGAGTGATTTTATCAAAATTCCGCAAAACGGAACCATTGATAAACCTGAATATTTTCTTTTTGATTGTCCTGACGGGTATCGTTGGAATAAATATGAAAGATATGATGAAAATAAGGAATTGATTGAGTGGGAATGAGATTCTTCGCATGCGCTCAGAATGACAACTTCCTCAAAGATATCACGAACGCAGGCGTGGAAGCCTGCCACTACGCGTTGAAACGGGTCGTCGAGGACGCCGACCCCTACAAATTGGGTGTTGACATTGGGGTAAAATCAGTATAAAATATATATAATATTTATAAAGCGTTGAGAAAGAACGACGGATAAGTTGAATTTGCAGAGAGATTTCGGTTGGTGCGAGAAATCATTTCGGTATCCGAAGACCACTTTCGAGCATTGGTGAAAACGGTTTTACTGATTAAGCCAATCGTATTAACTGCGTTAAAGTTATTTGAGTGGCAGAACGATTTTATTGTTTTGCAATACGGGTGGAACCGTGGAATGTTGTTTTTATAGCATTTCATCCTGTTTTTGGGATGGAATGCTTTTTATTTTAATATGTAATTATTTACGGGACGCCGAGGTCGTCGTCCCCTACAAGAAGGAG
>JAZSKT010000004.1:0-3272 GCA_045534995.1 Candidatus Fimenecus sp. | reverse complement strand
AGCCAAGGAGTTGTCTTACCAGTTTGTCTTCCTAAGACCCGCTTGGCCTCCGACTTATCGACTTCAACAATCCTCAAGAACCAATCGTTAACGAAGTTAAGTTTGATTTCGCATCATCAGGTCATTCACTTTGCATTGTTGATACAAAGGGTAGTCACTCGGATTTGACAGATGATTATGCAGCAATCCGTAGTGAAATGGAAGCTGTTGCAGGTTGTTTCGGCAAAAAAGTTCTTCGTGAGGTTGACGAAGAAGAATTCAAGAAAAATATTCCTGCTGTTCGTGAAAAGGTTGGCGACCGAGCAGTTATCCGTGCTATGCATTTCTTTGCAGACAATGACAGAGTATTAAAAGAAGTTGATGCTCTTAAAAATGGTGATTTCGAAACATTCAAATCATACATACTTGAAAGCGGAGATTCTTCATACAAGTATAATCAGAATGTATTTTCTGTTAAAAAACCACAGGAACAGCCTGTTTCATTAGCTCTTGCAATCAGCGAAAGCATCCTTAAAGGCAAGGGTGCATGGCGTGTTCACGGCGGCGGATTTGCAGGTACAATTCAGGCATTCGTTCCAAACGACATTCTTGCTGACTATAAGAATGCAATGGAAGGTATCTTTGGCGAAGGCTCATGTTATGTTTTAATCATTCGTCCCGTTGGTGGCGTAGAGGTATAAATTAAAATTAAGGTTGATTTAAATGACAACTATCGAACTTTTAAAAAAATTAACTTCTCCTGCAGGTGTTGCAGGAGAAGAATCAAGCTCCTTTGAGTCTTTACAGGGGCTTTTTTCACTTTATGGCGATGTTTCTTGTGATACAACAGGAAACATAATTATTCATCGTGACGGCAAAGGAAAACATATTCTCCTTGATGCACACCTTGATACAATAGGTTTTGTTGTAACAGGAATTACAGAAGATGGTTTTGTTCGTGTACAAAAAGTTGGCGGAGTTGATATGCGTACCATCGAGGGTATGGAATTAACTCTTCATGGCGAAAAAGATATTTATGGCGTTGTTTGTACTGTGCCACCTCATCTTTCTGACGGGGAAAACAAAGTTTCTGCTGATGGCACAGCTGTAGTTGACATTGGTATGAAAAAAGATGATGCAGAAAAAGTAATTTCAATAGGTGATAGAGCATCGTTCAAGAGCAATTTTTCAATTCTCAACAAAAATGTTGTATCTTCACCATATATAGATGACCGTGGTGGAATTGCGGTACTTCTTAAAGCCCTTGAATATACAAAAACAGAAAATGAAATCACTCTTGTCTGCTCTGCACAGGAAGAAACAGGCGGTGCAGGCGCTACTTGTGCATCGTTTAATGTACAAGCTGATTTATCTGTTTCCGTTGATGTAAGTTTTGCAACTACTCCTGACTCAAAGGAAAGCGAATGCGGAAAAATGAATGCTGGTGCAATGATTGGATATGCACCTATTCTTGACAGACAATATACAGAATTGCTTGTCCAGACAGCAAAAGAAAAGGGAATTCCTTATCAAAAGGAAATCATGAATGGAAGAACAGGTACAAATGCTGACCATATCACAATTTCAAAAGGTGGAATTCCGTCAGCATTGGTTTCACTTCCCATAAGATACATGCACACACCTGTTGAAACGGTAGATTTAAGAGATATTGAATCCTGTGCAAAACTTATTGCTGAATTTTTGGAAAGGGTGTGAGAATATGAATTTTGAACTTTTAAAAACCCTTTGTGAACTTAACGGCACATCAGGTGACGAAAAGCAAGTAAGAGATTTCATAATCTCACAGTTGCCTGAAGATTGTGAATATACCATTGACCCTATTGGTAACTTAATTGTGGATAAAAAAGGTGAAATCAAGCCAAAAAATAAGGTTGCTCTCTTTGCCCATATGGATGAAGTAGGCTTTATCGTCACTTATATTCACGAAAACGGTTTTGTAAATGTAGCAAATGTAGGTGGTATTGATAATTCAGCCTTATTTGGTAAAAAAATAATTGTAAACGGAAATGTTGGTGTTGTTGGCGGAAAAGCAGTTCACCAATGCACAGGGGATGAAGCAAAAAAAATACCTGACATCAGTGCTGTTTATGTTGATTTTGGGTTTGAAAACAAGGAAATAGCAGAAAAGCATCTAAATCTTGGCGATTACGGTTATTTCAAATCAGATTTCATTGAGTTTGGCAATGATATGATTAAATCAAAAGCACTTGATGACCGTCTTGGTTGTGCTGTTATGCTTGAACTTTTACAAAAAAAGTCAAAATTTGACTATACTTGTGTTTTTACTGTTCAGGAAGAAGTCGGAACTCGTGGCGCTATTGCTTCAGCATATACGGTAAATCCGGATTATGCGATTGTTATTGAAACAACAACAGCATCTGATATTCCTGATACGCCTGAAAACAAAAAGGTTTGCAAGGTCGGTAATGGTGCAGTTGTATCCTTTATGGACAGAGGAACTATCTATAACAAGGAATTATATAAAAAAGCAAGGGAAATTGCTGATAAAAACGGAATTGCAAATCAGACAAAAACCGTTGTTGCAGGTGGAAATGATGCTGCAGCAATTCATAAAGCTGCAGGCGGAATTAAAACTATTGCGGTTTCTTTGCCTTGCAGATATATTCATTCATCATCTTCCGTTGGCAGTAAAAAGGATATGGAGTCAGTAAAGACACTCTGCGAAGTTTTGCTTGAGGAGTTTGCCAATGGTTAAATCAGTTGATTTTATTGATAAGTCAATTTTTAACTATCTCGGTAAAGATGATTATGCAACCCTTATCGCATTGACAGGGCTTTGTGATGGAATAAGGCTTAACGATGGTGTGTTATGGGTACAGTATAATGACGATAACGACATTACTGCTGTTGTTGCTACAAGCAAAAACGGAAAAAATCTTGTTTTTGCAAATGAAAAAACTGACAAAACCGAAATCAATTTCATAATTGACGAAAACAACAAATTGCAAACAGATAAAAAATATCTATTGAAAAAATCTGTGAAATGTGAAAATGTTGAAAAAGGCATAGATAGAGCAGATTACATGAAAATAAAAAGTATTAATAATGACGATAAAGATAAGCATAATGATATTATAGCCTTTAAATCATTACTCAACAGTATGGGCAAGTGTGAGGGCGCAATAATCAGCCATGAAAATAAAATAATTAGTGGCGGAATTATAACTTTTAGTCAAAAAGTATCTTTTATAACAGACGTTTATACAAACGATAATTATAGATATCAAGGTTACGGAAAGAAAATAGTTGAA
>JAZSKT010000162.1:0-4895 GCA_045534995.1 Candidatus Fimenecus sp. | reverse complement strand
CAATGCAGAGCCTACAACTCGTACTTCGTCCTTGTAGAGCAATTTAACAGGCTCTACCAATTCCATTTCCATATCTTCAGGCAAGCCGCCAACATTGTGATGAGCTTTAACGCCGTCGGATTCTAAAATATCAGGATAAATTGTGCCCTGAGCAAGAAAGGAAACTCCGTCAAGCTTTCTTGCTTCATCAGCAAAAACATTGATAAATTCAGCACCGATAATCTTTCTCTTGCTTTCAGGGTCAGAAACGTCTGCAAGAAGGTCAAGGAAACGGTCAGTAGCATCAACATAAACAAGGTTAGCGTCAAGCTCTTTGCCGAAAACCTCAATAACATTTTCGCTTTCGTTCTTTCTCATAAGACCGTGATTAACGTGAACACAAACTAACTGTTTGCCGATAGCTTTAATAAGGAGAGCGGCAACAACTGATGAGTCAACACCGCCTGAAAGAGCGAGAAGAACTTTTTTGTCGCCAACCTGCTCACGAACAGCCTTAACCTGTTCTTCAATAAAAGCATCTGCTAACGCTTTGGTGGTAATTCTTTCCATTGATTCGGGTCTAACATTACAATCCATTTTGAATTCCTCCTCTTTTTATTAAATTAGTCTGTGTAGTTGTCAAAATATCCCTGAACAAGGATAATTGGAGTACCCTTGTCACCTGAACCGCTTGTAAGGTCGCAGAGTGAACCAATAAGGTCAGTAAGCTGACGAGGAGTAGTACCCTGAGAAGCCATATTGCCAACAAGGTTGTCCTGCTTTGCCTTAATACTCTTTGAAATTGCTTCCTTAAGTTCAGCACCTGAAAGACCTTTGAAATCATTATCAGCAAGATATTTAAGTTTTAATTCGTTTGGAGTACCGATAAGACCTGCAGTATGAGCAGGGGATACAACCGGGTCAGCAAGTTCCCAGATTTTACCCTGTGGGTCTTTGAATGCACCGTCACCATAAACCATAACTTCGATATGTTTGCCTGTTCTCTTAAGAAATTCAGCCTGAATATCCTCAACAAGTCCTTGACAATCTCTTGGGAAAAGCTTGATTGTATCTTCTGTTGATTTATTTGAACCAAGAAGACCATATTTTTCGTTGCAACCACTACCGTTAACAGGAGCATTGAGAATATCGTCAAGTCCGCAAACAACTTTAGCACCTGCAGCCTTTAAAATTCTCTTTGTTCTTGCTCTTGTGTGAATATCACAAGTAAGAACGCAGTCAGTATAGTTGAGAATTGTTTTCGGCTGGTTAGCAAAGATAATCTCTGCTTCTGCGCCTGCTTCTTTAATAATATCTGAATAATAAGCAACATAATCAACGCCTGTGAATTCGTGCTTATTTTCACCAAAAAGTTCTCTGTATTTTGCTTCATCAAGTACATCTGAATAAGGGTTGATGCCTGCTTCGTCAATCTGGTCGTAAGTAACGAGTGAGTTACCAACTTCGTCACTTGGATAGCTGAGCATAAGAATAACTTTCTTAGCACCTTTAGCAATACCACGAAGACAGATTGCAAAACGATTACGTGACAAAATCGGGAAAATAACACCGATTGTTTCACCACCAAGCTTTGCCTTAACATCAGCAGCAATATCATCAACTGATGCATAGTTGCCCTGTGCACGTGCTACGATTGATTCTGTAAGAGAAACAACATCTCTGTCGCGAAGACTGAAGCCTTCGCTCTCTGCTGCTTCAAGTACGCTTGTTACTGCGATATCAACAAGATTGTCGCCCTGTCTGATAATTGGACAACGGATACCTCTTGATACAGTACCGACTTTTCTTTCCATACATATCTCTCCAATATAAAAAATTTAAACTCCTCGTGGGGGCTTTTAGCACCCTTGGGGGAAAGATTTACAAAATGGAATTTTAATATGGGCTGGAAAAAAATCCCAAATTTCCCTCATATTAAAATTACACACTATTATATAATAGTTTTTCCCATAAAGTCAATGAAAACATATAAAGTGAGTTACAAAATTTGCCATAAAATTACCATAATTTTTTGTGCATTTTTTAGAAATATAATATAGAAGTTGGTTCAAAGTTGTATTTCAAAAGTGATTGTGTTAATCGAACTATGTTTCGATTTTGTACATTTTTTTATTAACGAAGATATAATTGTCTGTCATTACTAATGGTGGAGTGATGGTAGAAATTGACATGCTGAGAAGAATATTTCCGTCAAAAGATAACGCTTTATAATTTGTGTCGTAATCCCATATTACCGCGATATCAGATTTGCTTGTGAACGGATAAAAACGATACATATATATTGAACGACTTGGTTTGCTAAGTTTTATTGTGGAATCTACAACTATATCACCATTATTATTGATTACTAAGACAGAATTATCCTCTGTAACAACGAGTGCGCCATTATCTGTAAATTCGCTTGTGTAAGTGTAGCTGGGTTGTGTTATATAATTTCCTTGTAAATCAACATATCCCCATTTACCGTAACTACATACATTACAAGCATTATTTGAATATGCTCCTACAAAGTCATAATTGTAATCAATTGCGATTTCACCTGTTTTAATATTTAGTAAGCCCCATTTCATATTTTCGTTAAAGACATTCATATAGCCATTTTTAATAATGAATGTATTTATTGCAGTAGGGTCATCCTTTATTGGGTTTTGTAGTGTTGAAAAATACTCTTTTGCAGGATTTTTATTGCCATTAACAACATTGTTATATGGTATTGATACTTTCCAAATTTCTTTTCCTGATAAATCAAAAAGACGATATACGCTGTTTCTTATATATGCATCAAGTCCTGTTTTTGAATAATCTCTTGTCAAATCTAAATTATAAGTAATAAATCCCGCAAACTCTGGAGTGTTGATGACTCTGTATGTTAATCCTTCCTCTGTGGCGATTTTTATTTCGCTAGTTGACATGTCTTCATTAATTATCAACGCACTTATGTAGTATGTTTGAAAATTATATCCGTCTTCCTGCCAATTCTCATTTGTTGAATAGGTTAAAATTGCCTTGCCGTTTTTAAAATAAGAATTTATATTTGTATATTTTTGTAATTCTTCTGAATAATCATTTGGGATTATGTATAAATCCTTGCCTGTTGTATCAATGATTTTCCAGGTGTCACCGATAGCAACAAAAGCTTTGTTTTCAGAAAAGGAACGAGCATTATCGTATTGTTCTCTTATAACCACATTACCATTTGCATCGGCATATCCATACTTGGAATTATAACAGAATTCAAATAAATCTGTATCTGTAATTGTTATGCCGTCTAAATGCGAATCCGGACTGAAACAATCGTAAGGTATTTCACCGGTTGATGTAATTTCAGTTAATGAAACGGTCTTAGCAGGTTCATCATTGGTTGAGAAATCGAAAAATCCGTTTGTTGCTTCCTCGTTTGTGTTTGTTCCTGTGTTTGGCTTGTCCTTAGTGTCGCAAGCTACTAATGTTAGACATAATAAAATTGATGCGAGTAGTAATGCGATAGCTTGTTTGATTTTCATAATCATACCTCCATAAAAATAAAAAAGTGCGACAACCGAAGTTGCCGCACCGAAAACGCAAACTCCGATTGTCGCCAAACAAATTAAATAAAATTAGAGTATCACTACAATAACTATTTATTGGAATTTGCGATTTTACCAAATTCGTTAAAAATAGTTATTGTAAAAAAAGGTATAGTTATCCTTTTGAAGAGAAAAAATACCACTAATTTTGCTTATTTAATTTGTTTGGCATATTTATTATACCACATTATTTAAATATAATCAATGAGTTTCATCACGAGTATAACTATATATTTTTCAAATGAAGTATATTACAAAAAGTTACTGAATACTGTGTCGAAAATAATGCACAACATAGTAGAAATATGTTTAAAAAACTATAATATATACTATATTATAATTGACTTTTATATGCTATAGGAGTATAATACATTAAATATAATATAATGTGATTAGTATGGTTTTTTATGCTCGAATTTACAGAAAAAAACAGTTTGGGAGAATGGTAAAGTATGTATAAAACCGTAAAAAGAGTGCTTGATTTTATAATCGCTCTGGGTGCATTGTTGTTCTTGTGGCCTGTTATGTTAATAGTTGCAATTCTCGTTAAAGCAACATCACCGGGGCCTGCAATTTTTGTTCAGCAACGTGTAGGAAAAGACGGAAAAGTATATGATATGTACAAGTTCCGCTCTATGTGTGTCGGTGCTGAACAGCAGGAGGGCGGAGTTTTCTGCACAAAAGGTGATGCTCGTGTAACAAAAGTCGGAAAGGTTATCAGAGCAACAAGTATCGACGAATTACCGCAGCTCGTTAATATTATCAAAGGTGAAATGTCTTTAATAGGACCACGTCCCGTTCTTACATACTACCCAAAAAATTGGGAGGATTATACCGAAGAAGAATTAAAGCGATTTGATGTCCTTCCGGGAGTCACAGGCTGGGCAGCGGTGCATGGCAGAAAAACCAATACCGTTGAAGCAAGATTTGCTTATGATAATTATTATGTGGACAATCTTTCTATGTGGTTGGACATAAAAATATTATTTATGACAATCAAGTCGGTTTTGACAAATGAGGGTAATGAAGATGACGGTTCATCTGAAGTGCAAACAAAAGATAAGACAGAAACAATAAACAAGTAAGGTAAGATTTTTAAGTAAATTCAAGGAAGTGACGAACTAATGCAAAAAGTACAAATTAAGAAAACAGATTTAACAGTTTCTGCTCTTTGTATGGGCGGATGTCCTCTTGGTGGATATGGCTGGGGAGATGTTTCAAGACAGGATTTAATAGATGCTGTTCGTGTTGCATTAGATAACGGAATTAACTTTTTCGATACCGCTGATACTTACGGACTTGGTGAAAGTGAAAGAACTTTAGCCGAGG
>JAZSKT010000067.1:0-6447 GCA_045534995.1 Candidatus Fimenecus sp. | reverse complement strand
AGGAATAATCTGTGCAAAAGCACCGAATGATGTGAGGCTAACAACCTTACAATCAACTTCGCTTTCAACAGGATAGTCACGCTTGAGAATTTCCCAAGGATTATCTTCAATCTTCTTGTAACCAAGAGAAATCTTCTTGTTTTCTCTGTCAAGGTCCTTTACATAAACTTCAACAGTATCGCCAACTTTAACAACTTCTGAAGGATGCTTAATTCTCTGCCATGAAAGTTCAGAGATATGTACCATACCGTCAACACCACCAAGGTCAACGAATGCACCATAGCTTGTAAGACTTCTTACTGTACCTGTATAAACATTACCTTCAGCAACGTTTGCCCAGAATGCATCTTCAATTTCCTTCTTCTTAGCAGCAGCAACCTCACGGATTGAACCTACTACCTTTCTTCTCATCTTGTTAACTTCAATGATTTTGTATTCAACTGTTGTTTTGATGAGGTCTTCAAGAGAATCATTTCTTCTCATTTTAGCAAGAGATGCTGGAACAAAAACTTTAATAGCACCATCCTGAACAAATACACCCTTGTTGTCACCAACAATACCTGTAACAACACCTGTATGAATTGAATCATCAGCTTCAAGGTTTTCCCAGATAGCACCACGATCATAAAGACGCTTTGAAAGCTTAATTGTGCCTTCAACATCATTTGTCTTCATAATGCGAAGCTTGATTTCGTCGCCAACCTTAAGCTCTGCTTTTGGGTCAGCTGATGGATCATCACTATATTCATCAAAAGACACATAGCCTGTATGCTTTCTGCCTGCGATTTCAACCTGAATTTCGGTTGCTGTGAAACCAACAACTGTACCTACAACGTTCTGGTCAGAACTCATACTGTTGAGTGATTCCTCAAGCATTTGCTCAAAGCCTGCTGTCTCCTCCTTATTAATTGTGTTTGCGTTTTCTAAAATCTCGGACATAGTTTTTAGTACCTCCTTAATTATACTGTCGGGAGTTGATGCACCCGCAGTAACGCCTATTGACTGAACATCACAAAAGGCTATGTCCAAAAGCTCTTTTGCCGTTTCAATCAAATAAGTCGGGCAGTTTTGTTCGCAGACTGCTTTAAGTTTCGCAGTATTTGAACTTGACCTACCGCCTATTATTATCATAGCGTCATTTTTCTTTGATAACAATAATGCTTCTGCCTGTCTTTCTTCGGTCGCACTACATATTGTATCAAAAATATTTGCATTTGTATAGTGTAATTTAATAATTTTAACACATTTTTTCCATTCTTTTATACTGAAAGTGGTCTGAGAAACCACAATGAACGGCATTTCAGCGTTAAAGTTATTATTTTTTAATATTTCTTCAAGTTCGCAAGCAGAATTGAAAATATAACTTTCACCATTACAATAACTTTTAATTCCAACAACTTCGGGATGATTTTTATCACCTGCAATCAGTACAGGTATTGATTCAGTTGAGTTTTTTTCAACTATTTTATGGATTTTTTTGACAAAAGGACAAGTTGCATCAATATAATTTATTGAACTTTCATCACAGAGCTTTAAAACGTCTTTTTCAACACCATGAGTACGAATCACAACCTTCTTATCAGTTGAAACATTTTGAATATTGTCAATAATATTTACACCTTTATCTGACAAATCCGATATAACCTGTGGATTATGTATTATAGGTCCGAAAGTACAAATATTTTCGCCTTTCTCAACAAGGTCATAAAGCATATTTACAGCTCGATTAACACCAAAACAAAACCCAGCTGTTTTAGCAAGTGTTATTTTGACCTGCATTTTTTTCTGCACTCCCTCCAAAGAAGAACAATTCTGTCCATAATCATATTCGCAACATCTTTGTTTTCTTTTGTGCCACCTTCATCTGAAAAATTCATTTCTTCATATTTTATTGCTTCGCCAAATTTAACAAAAACTCTTGTTCCAAACTTTCCTCTTTCTTCAACACAAATTGCAGCAGGAACAACATCACATTGTGCATTTCTCGCAATAAAACCAACACCTGATTTTGCCTTTTTGGGATATCCATCTCTTGAGCGTGTACCTTCCGGAAAAATGCAAAGAACTTTTCCTTTTTTAATAAGGTCACTTGCATAATTGATAGCTTGCATATCCCCTTTTCCGCGCACAATAGGAAAAGCATTACAGCTTGTCAAAATTGCTCTTGCAATAGGATTCTTAAAAGCCTCATATTTTGCAACAAAATGAAGTAATCTTTTTTTTGATGCAGTTGCAATAAAAACAGGGTCATATATTATTGAATGATTGGCAGCAATAATAAAACCATCTTCACGGTCTATGTTTTCTTCCCCTTCAACTACTAACTTTACTCGTGTTTTGCAAGAAAAATTGCATAGAGGTCTGAATACATTAAATCCTTTATGAGTTTCATAGTTTGTAAAATCAAAGTAACCATTTTCTGACATTACATTTTCTCCTTAATTGTACTAACTATTTTATTAATTGACTCTTCAAGAGCATATCCCGTTGTATTAATAATGATTGAATCATCAGCTGGCTTTAATGGTGCAATTTCACGATGAGAATCATTATAATCTCTAACTTTTAAGTCATCAAGAACTTCTTGAAAAGTAACCTTACTGCCTTTTTCTTCAAGTTCTTTAAATCTTCTCATAGCTCGTTCTTCAGGGTCAGCAGTCAAAAAGATTTTAACTTGAGCGTTTGGAAGAACAACCGTACCGATATCTCTGCCATCCATAATACAATTATTTTTTGCAGCAATATCTCGCTGCAAATCAAAGAGAAAAGCACGAACTGATGGAATTGCAGAAACATTAGATGCTGCCATTGAAGCCTCAGGCAGTCTGATTTCTGTTGAAACATCATCACCGTTAAGATACACATGCTGAACTCCGTCCAAGAATTTAAGTTCAACTACAATTTTATCCAACATAGCACCTACACATTGCGCATCAGTTGTTTCAATGTTATTTCTTAAACAAAATACTCCAACTGCTCTGTAAAGCGCACCAGTGTCCACATAAATAAACCCAAGTTCCTTTGCGGCAGCACGTGCAATTGTACTTTTTCCTGCACCTGCAGGGCCATCGATTGCTACATTTATCATATTTAAATCCCCTCTATATTACTTGCAGAAATTCCTGCTAAATGTCCTGTTGAAAAGGCTATCTGTAAATTAAAGCCACCCGTATATCCATCACAATCGATAATTTCACCGGCAAAATATAATCCTTTACAAATTTTACTTTCCATTGTTTTTGGATTTATCTCACTAACTTTAACACCGCCAGATGTTACAATTGCTTCAGAAATATCATTAAATCCAATAACTGTCAGTTTTAAGGATTTTATTGTATCAACAAGATTTTTTCTCATTTCTTTTGTAACCTGATTTATTTTTTCAGATTGTTTAATATGAGCTAATCTCAAGACAGGTGAAATTAAGGATTTTGGTAACAACAAAGCCAATACATTTGAAATTGATTTATTTGTATTATCAGAAAAGTCACGAAGAATTCTTGCATCAAGCTTTTCGTGAGATAATGCAGGTTTCAAATCGATAAAAATTTCATATCTTTCCTTTTCCATATCACGCATATGAGCACTTGCTGAAAGAATCATCGGCCCTGAAACACCAAAATGTGTGAATAACATTTCACCGAAATCGTCATATATTTCTTTTTTCTTTTTTGTGTCAACAACTTTAATTGAAACATTTTTCAAAGAAAGTCCCATACACTCACTACAAATACCCTCACGACATAAAAGTGCAGATAAAGAAGGTCGCAATGTAGTAATTGTATGACCAACACTTTCGGCTAATTTATATCCATCACCGCTTGAACCCGTTTTAGGATAAGAAAGACCACCCGTTGCAATAACTACTGAATCAGCACAATATTTGTTTCCGTGGTCTGTAATAACGCCCTTAACACAATTATCATCTGTAAGCAAACCAACAACGCGCTCTGTTTTTCTCTGAACTCCCATATCAGTAATATAGGAATTTAATGCATCAACAATGTCCACTGCTTTATCGCTTTCAGGGAAAACACGATTACCACGTTCAACTTTCAGCCTGACACCATAGTCCTCAAAGAAATATATAACATCCTGAGAGTTAAATGATGAATATGCACTAAATAAAAATCTGCCGTTACCAGGAATATTTGATATAAAATTTTGAACATCATCGCCAATATTGTTAGTAACGTTACATCTGCCCTTACCGGTTATCATAACCTTACGACCGATTTTATCATTTCTTTCAAGAAGCAGAACCTCGGCACCATTTTCAGCAGCTGTTCCTGCAGCCATTGTACCTGCTGCACCAGCACCAACTACAATAACCTTATTACTCATTTTCGCCACCGTCAGATTTTTCATAAACCTGATATTCATCCCAAATGCTTTCAAGTTTATTAAAATTATTATATACTTCTTCACGTCTACTAAAAGTTAGAGCAACAATCAAAGCATTTATCAAGCTTAAAGGAGCAACAAGCGAATCGACAACTGATACCATATCGCTTTTTGCAACAAGTAATGTATCAGAAAATTCAGCAATAGGCGAAACTGCAGAATCAGTAATTGCAATAATATTAGTGCCTCTATCATTTATAAAACGAAGAGCATTGATTGTTTGCTTTGAATAACGTGGAAAACTAATGGCAACACATACATCATCTTCATTTATTCTAAACATTTGCTCAAAGATTTCACTACCACTTGTTGTGTCAACAAGAACAACATTTTCAAAAACCGGATTCAAATAAAAATAAAGAAAACTTGCTAAAGCCGCAGAACTGCGAACACCGAGAATATATATTTTTTTTGCTTTATTTATCATCCCAATGGCTTTTTTAAATTCTGTTTCACTTACAGATTCAAGAGTATGACGAATAAGGTCAATATCACCATTAAGAACCTTTTTAATTGCGTCGTCCTCACCTATCAAATTACTCGAAACTTCCATTCGCTGGACAGCAGTAAGTTTTGACTTAATCATCTGCTGAAGTTCTTTCTGGAGTTCAGGATAACCTTTAAATCCCATTTCTGTCGCAAAACGAACAACAGTTGATTCACTTACGCCAACTTTTTCACCAAGCTTAGAAGCAGTCATAAAAGCTGCCTTATCATAATTTGTTGAAATATATTGAGCAAGTTTTTTATGACCTTTTGATAACTTTTTTCCATTAAAGTCAACTTTTGAAAAAACAAATGATTTCATTAACTATACCTCAAAATTCAGTAAATAAAATACTAACTAATTATACAATAATAAGCACTAAAAAATCAACATCTTTTGCAGGATTTCTTGCAAAATTACAACTTAATTGGTGAATATGTTTTCTCTTTCGAACAGATGTCGGGATTTTTTATAATAAGATTGTAAAAGTCTGTTGCATTATCCTCATATTCAAAAATTTTATTTATCATTTCATCATTTAATTTTGATATATCAGAAAATCTTGTAATAAAGGGTAATGAACAATTATTTACAAACTCTCCAAGTTTATTTTCACAAGATTTATTAAATCCAAGAAGTCTGCAATACGGAACCTCAGTATTTAAATCATTTTTGTTAATATTAAACTGTCTGCAGAGAACAGCTCGTCTGACTCTTGAATGTGGATATCGTTTAGTTTTCGATTTATCATATATCTCATTAAGACTTACACTTGTTTTTATTGCTTCTTCAATTCTGTTTTCAAGACCTTCAGCCATATTAGCAATATTATCATATTTATCACTGAGTCTTGACCTTAACAACACAAGTGAAGATAAATCATATTTTTCTTGTGATATAACATGTCCACTTTCAATTGCTTCCGAATATATTGAAAGACAGTTTTCAGGAACAAAACCTTCAAAAGAAAGATTTTGATTTATCAATGAACGGATATATGTTGCAGAGGCAAATTCATTAACCGCAAAATCATCATTATATCCTGCACCAACCCTGTTAATACAGACAGGTTCTATTTTTGAATTCAGTTTTCTTATTGCTTTGATATACTCAACAGCAAGTATGTTATTTGGTGAATCAACATCGAGTTTTTTGCCGTATGAATTTAATGCAGACTGTCTTGCAGAAGGATAACTTTTCCCCATTTGAAGATGTTCTTTTATCTTGTCATCAAAATGTCTATCATTAAGAATATCGACAATTCCATTTAACTGTTCAATTGTTGCATTTTCTGTTCCAAAAGCTAGTTTATCACAACCAAAGGAATCTAAAATTTTTACAGCATTATACGAAAAAATTTCAGCAGATGCAGTTGCATAAATAAATGGAAGTTCAAGAACAATATCTGCACCATTAAGTAAAGCGGCTTTTACTCTTATTTCCTTCGGGAATATTGAAGCTTCAGCTCTTTGAACAAAGTTACCACTCATAACACAAACAACAGTATCACCTTGTTTTTTTACAGAGTCAATTAAATATTTATGACCATTATGGAA
>JAZSKT010000011.1:0-4787 GCA_045534995.1 Candidatus Fimenecus sp. | reverse complement strand
GGTGTTAATGATAACTTTGCCGTACAAAAAAATAGTAAAGGTCAACGACAGGCTTTCGACAAGAAAAAAGCAACTAATATGAAAGAAATATCTTCTTACGATAAAAGCAAAAAAATTATTGAAAATGGTAACACATTTATCGATATTACTGAAAAGTATGTAACCGATTACATAGTTGATACAAAAAGCAGCATAAAAGATGAAGAAGAGAAATATAAACCTCAAACAAATCCTGTTGTTTCAAAAAAAAGAGTGAAAACTTTTAATGAAATTTTTGCATCTTTTTTTGGTGTGTTTTTTCCGGTGAAGGGTGACAACGGTAAAGAAGTGGTTCGAAAAATAGTTTTAGATTTTTCCTTAATCTTGATTGTGTGTTGTGTTTATGGATTTGCGGTTTATTTTATTGAAAAATTTTCGCTATAAATCAGAGTATGAAAGAAAATAGTTGTGATAGAGAGGAATTTCGTATATGAAAACAAAAGTGTTATCACTTTATGTTGACAAAAGTATGTCTTTCACTCGTTTTCAGGCAAGATTGGAAAGCAGTATAAAAAGTTTTACTGATGAAAGTTGTAATTTTCTACAATTTGAAGACATCAGGGAAATGTTTATTGCTTTGCAGAGTTCTCTTGAGAATGATGAACTTATAATTACGGCAGTTGATGTAAAGAATTATTTAAAATTGAAAAATGCATTGATTCAGGCTTTTGAAACAGAAACAGTATGTAATCAATCAATATTGAATAAATTAGAGAAGAATGCTGATTTATCTGATAAGAAGAAACAAGCATTTTCAACATTTCCTGAACCTGCAACTGTGTTTGAATCAAAAGATGGGTTGTATTCCGGTTTTGTTTTGGAAAATGGTAGTCAGTATTTAATAATTCTTCCCATCGATAATAATAGAGTTGATGAAATATTAAGAAATGGCGTTGTACCGTTCCTTAATAAAAATATAGTGGTTAACAATACAGTAGAGAAAAATGCTGATGAAAAATCTGCAGTTTCTGAAAATGTTTCTAAATCTATTGAAAATATTTTAAATTCAGGTTTACTTGTTGCTGTTAACGGAACAAGAAATGCAGAAGTTCTAAAAAGTTGTTGCGATTTTGTTTCCGGTTTTAATGATGCCTTTGTTTTTACTCCATATGTGGAGGATAAGGGTAATGTTAATCCAAGCGAATATTCAGCTCAACTTGCAAGAGTTAGTCTTGATTTATCATCAGCTAATATAGGTGCTTGTATCAGCGATATTTATACTGCAGATGAAACAAAATTTATTTGTATTGCAATTGCCAAAGAGGACTCAGCACTTGTCAGAAAACTGTATATGTCTGAAGATGAAACAGAGTATGATTTTGTTAAAAGTGCCGCAATTGAATTAATTCAACTTATTGGTGAAAAAGCATCTGAGTTTAAAGAAGTTGAAGAACTTGACAATGAAAATGTAATAACAGATGATGATAAGAAATTTGTAAAAAGAAAACCTTTAGCGATACTTACAATCATTATAGGATTAGCAATTATAATTTGTGCTGTGATTGGTATAGTATACGAACTTCAAGGTAATGACGGTCAGATGGCGAACTTCTTTAATTCGATTTTTAGTAATGTTGAAGAAACTTTGCAACTGATTTCTAACATAATAAGAAAAGGAGAATAATATTATGAGTATTTTAGTTACAGGTGGCGCAGGTTTTATAGGTTCACACACTTGTGTTGAACTTTTAAACGCAGGGTATGATATTGTTATAGTTGATAATCTTTACAACTCAAGTGAAAAATCTCTTGACAGAGTTAAGGAATTAACAGGTAAGGAGTTCTCATTCTATCCTTATGATATTCGAGATAAAGAGAATATGCGTAAGGTGTTTGAAAATCATAAAATTGATGCTTGTATTCATTTTGCAGGTCTTAAAGCAGTAGGTGAAAGCTGTCGTGAACCTTTAATGTATTATGACAATAATATTGGTGGTACATTGGCACTTTGCGAAGTTATGGCTGAATATAACTGTAAAAAGATTGTTTTCAGTTCTTCTGCAACAGTTTATGGTATGAATAATGTTTCACCACTTAAGGAAGATATGAAGACAGGTGGTACAACTAATCCTTATGGCACAACCAAATATATGATTGAAATTATTCTTGATGATTTCAATAAGGCTGATAAGGATTGGGCAGTTACACTTCTTCGTTACTTTAATCCAATTGGCGCTCATAAGAGTGGTCGTATTGGTGAAAATCCAAACGGAATTCCAAATAACCTTATGCCATATATCACTCAGGTTGCTATCGGTAAATTGCCATATCTTAATGTCTTTGGTGATGATTATAACACTCCTGACGGAACAGGTGTAAGAGATTATATTCACGTTGTTGACCTTGCACTTGGTCATGTTAAGGCTCTTGAGAAAATTCTTAAAGATGAGCCAAAAGTGAATGTTTATAACCTTGGTACAGGTAACGGATATAGTGTTCTCAACATTGTCAATGCTTTTGAAAAAGCATCAGGACAAAAGATTGAATATAAAATTGCACCTCGTCGTCCCGGTGACCTTGATGTTTGTTATTCAGATGCTTCAAAGGCATTTGAAGAGCTTGGCTGGAAGGCTGAAAGAGACCTTCTTGAAATGTGTGAGGACTCTTGGAGATGGCAGAGCAATAATCCTAACGGATTTGATGATTAAATTTCCTTTGAAAGGATGATTTTTAATGAAAAAAGGATTAATAATTGTAATTGTAATAGTTGCAGTAATTGCAATTATTGGTGGAAGTTTAGTTTCAACATATAATGGCCTCGTTGAAAAACAAGCAAATGTTGAAAATGCTGATGCTCAGATTCAGGTTCAACTTCAGCGTAGAGCAGACTTAATTCCTAACCTTGTTAATACAGTTAAAGGATATGCTGAACACGAAGAAAGTGTTTATACAGCTCTTGCTGATGCTCGTGCAAGACTAAATTCTGCAACTACCCCTGAAAAATATAAAGAAGCAAATGAAAGTTTTGCATCTGCATTTTCAAGACTTTTAGTTGTTGTTGAAAATTATCCTGAACTAAAAGCAGATAAGAATTTTATCGCATTACAGGATGAACTTGCAGGAACAGAAAATAGACTATCAACTGCAAGAAAAGACTATAACGACATTGCAACCAATTATAATGCATCTATCAAGAAGTTCCCTAATGTAATTTTTGCTGGAATGCTTGGCTTTGAAAAGGTTGATTTGTTTGAGGCTCCAACTGAAATGCAGACTGTTCCAACTGTAAATTTTGATTAATTTTTAAAGATATGAAAAAGATATTTGCACTTATATGTGCTATTGGTTTATTAATTTCACTTTCTTTTTCGTCTTTTGCTATTACTTTTCCTGAAGCGACAAGTGATTTCTTCGTAAATGACTTTGCAGGTGTTATAAGTGAAGAAAATGAAGAAGAAATTATGAAAATCGGTGCTGATTTGTTTGAACAGACAACAGCACAAGTCGTTGTCGTCACAGTCGATTCTCTTGAAAGCTATAATGTTGACGAATACGCACTTGAGTTAGGTCGTGAGTGGGGAGTAGGTAGTAAAGATAACAATGGTGTTGTTATTTTGCTATCTCTTACAGACCGTCAGATTTCAATTCAGGTGGGTTATGGTCTTGAAGGATGTCTTAATGACGGAAAAGTCGGCAGAATTCTTGACGATTATGCAATACCTTATTTAAGTAATGATGATTTTTCTACAGGACTTACTGAGGCTTATAAAGCAGTTGCATATGTTGTATGTGGAGAATATGGTGTTGAACTTAATCCCGATTACAATATAAATAATTATGACACTTACGAAGACACTTCCGATGAATTTGGTGAAGATGCCATCATTACACTTTTTATTGCTATAATAATTGTTGTGATTGTAGTTAAAATTTTCGATAAATTTTTAGGTAGCGGTCCAAGTGGTGGTAGTGGCTCTAATCACGGTGGTGGAAGAAGTTATCGTGGCCCTACATTTTATGGCGGTTTTTCAAGCGGCTCAAGAGGTGGATTCTCCGGAGGCGGAGGAGGCTTCCGAGGAGGCGGTGGTTCCTTTGGTGGTGGCGGTGCATCACGAGGTTTTTAAATTATGAGAGTATTTGATTTTGATAATACAATTTATGATGGCGAAAGCATAATGGATGTTTTTCTTTACTTTTTAAAGAAAGATTTTAAAATCATTATTAGATATGCACCAAAATTTATTAAAGATTTTATCCGCTATAAGTTCGATAAAATTACCGTTGATGAAGCAATGGCAAGTTATGGTGCTGCGTTTAAGGAGTATTGTCAGAAATACGATAATATCTATGATGAGTTTGAAAAATTCTGGAATATCAATGAAAAGAAAGTAAAGCAGATTTATTTTGATATACAGGAAGACGATGATATTGTTGTCTCAGGTTGTCCATATTGCCTCTTGAAGATTATTTGTGACAGAATTGGTATCAAATATTACATAGGCTCTGATATTGACCCCATAAAAGGCGAAATAAACAGTATTTGTTATAAAGAATATAAGCTTGAAGTGTTCCGTTCAGTTTATGGTGATGTTGTTATTGATGATTTTTATACGGATTCAATGGCAGATAAACCGATGATGGATATTTCTAAAAATGTCTTTATGGTTGATGGTAATAAAATTACTCAAATCAAAAAAGATGGTGTTAAAATTTAATAATAATGAGTAGATTGGGCAGTTGCGTAAGTTTTAACTTATGAGGAAAGTCCGAGCATCATACAGCAGGGTAACGGCTAACGGCCGCCGAGG
>JAZSKT010000063.1:0-12266 GCA_045534995.1 Candidatus Fimenecus sp. | reverse complement strand
TGCAAGAAAAGAATTGGGTGACTGGACAAAGTCAGATTATGATGCATCTTCTTGGGAGTGTGCAACTGAATATGCTAACGGCGGTGAAGGTGCTTATGGCAAGCTTTATCCGAGAGGAATACCTTGGTTGAAGGAAAATGGTCTTAAAGGCTATGAAAATTCAAATATTTACGAAAACTACACTGTAAAAAATCTTTTCGGAGAGAAAATTACCGTAGATATTCCATATAACGCACAACTTACTCCATATCTTAAAATCATAGCACCTAAAGGCAAAAAAATTCGCATAACAACCGAAA
This sequence comes from Candidatus Fimenecus sp., assembly GCA_045534995.1. Lineage (GTDB taxonomy): Bacteria > Bacillota > Clostridia > Oscillospirales > Acutalibacteraceae > Fimenecus. The sequence goes on along the minus strand of JAZSKT010000063.1, from coordinate 11,967 downwards.
ACACTTTAATCGGTGCAGTTTCGACTACCTATATCACCAAAGAGGGAGAACAGGAATTTGAGGCATTGGGCTGGGTTAACGGAGAGCATATTACTTATACAATACCGAAAGGCGTTACAGTTGTTTCTCTCAAGTACCGTGAAACTGGCTATGACTCATCTTTCTGTGGTGACTTCAAGTGTGATGACGAATTTTTGAATACTTTGTGGCAAAAATCATTGCGTACTCTCTATGTTACCATGCGTGACAATTTTATGGATTGTCCCGACAGAGAAAGAGCACAATGGTGGGGCGATGTCACAAGCGAAATGATTATGACAATGTACTCTATGGACAGTAACTCCTACCTGCTGTATCAAAAGGGTGGTGAAGCAATGCTTTCTCACGTTGACGACACAAAAGTGCTTCAAACTGTTGTACCTATAAGCGGTGACTATTTTGAGCTTCCTGTTCAGCAACTCGCAGGAATTGTAGGCTTCCTCACCTACTATGAATATACCGGTGACAAGGCATTTATTGAAAAGGTTTATGACGCATCTATTGACTACTTGAATCTTTGGGAAATGGGCGAAAATAATCTTGTTGTTCATCGTGAGGGCTCATGGGACTGGGCTGACTGGGGCAACAAGGCAGATATGACAGCCATCGAAAATGCCTGGGTTTACTATGCTCTTTCTGCCACAGAAGAAATGGCAAAGATTTTAGGAAATGATAAGGACATCTCATTTATTACCGAAAGAAAAGAAACTATCGCAAAGGGTTATAAGGCACTTTGGACAGAAGACGGTTTCGAAAGTGATGATGCGAAAAATCCCGACGACAGAGCCAATGCACTTGCAGTTTTATCGGGACTTGCAGAAAAAGAGCAGCATAATACAATTAAAAAGGTGCTCACAACCACTCAAAATTCAAGCCCATATATGGAGTATTATGTTCTTGAAGCCCTTTGCAAAATGGGAGAATATGAAGCGGCATATGACAGAATTAAGGACAGATATGAGGGTATGGTGAATGCGGATTACTCTACTCTTTGGGAATTTTGGGACGCTTGGCGTGGCACTAAAAATCACGCATGGAGTGGCGGACCTCTTGTTATAATGAGTAAGCATTTTGCAGGTATCACTCCCCTTGAATCGGGCTATGAAAAGGTTAAAATCAACCCTCAATACACTCTGTCCGACAGTATGAACTGTACCATTCCAAGCGTAAAAGGATTAATCACCCTGGATTATAAAAAGAATTCCGATGATTATATTATCAACCTTACTCTCCCTGAAGATATGAACGCTGTTTTATATGTACCGACGGGTGCTGTTGTAAATATCAATTCAAAGCCATATTACCAAAACGGTGAGTATGTAAACGGTAAACCTACTAATGTGGAGATTGTGGAAAAGTAATTTAAAAACCTAATAAATCAACAACAAAAAAGCAACGCCTATGAAGTTATCATTTAACCTCATAGGCGTATTTTTATATCTCTTTGAAATTTGGTGAACCGTCAGTGTAAGTTTCTACTATAATTTTTACACCCAATTTCACACCTGACACAAACGCTTCAATTTCTGCAATGCCGTACATATCAATACAACAGTCCTTGTACTTTTCAAACAGAATTCTCTGCTCTTTCGTCAGCGTAGCAGATAACTTTTCTTCGTTCCGTGCAGCAAGGTTCAAAAGTTTTGAATACTCACTCCCTCGCTTGATGCCTTTTTCCGCAGGGACTATGTTTCCATAGTACAAATTTTCAATTGTCGTCATAAAAGACCTCCTTTCAGCGTGTCTATATATCACTCTGAAAAGCGTAAATGTCAAGTCATATTTTCACTGTTTTTCAAAAAAGTTGTAAAATTTCAAAAGATGAGACTAAATGGAATTGAATGGGACTATTGACATGTGATACAATGTATAATGGAAGCAATAAAAATGATAACTGTAAAGTGAAATCAATTGAAATAAAGTAACCTGCTGTGATATTATTATAATAGAAACAATAAAAGTTCGGACTAAATCGAATTGAAACGGACTCCTGTCTCTGCTATAATATAAAATATCAAACTTGAGAGTAAACGTGATTGAATGAGAGTATTGACATATGATATACTGTATAATAGAAAAAGATTATAAAAGTGTGTACTAAAGTGTATTGAACTCAACTGTCAATCCGTGCTACACTATACAATAGAAAAAATAAAAAATGAGACTAAATGAGATAGAATGAGACTATCCATTTATGCTACACTATACAATAGAAACAAATGAATAAAAGAAAGTCTTTGCAACAGTTTTTGTTGCAAGGGCTTTTTTCTTTTATATAAAAACTACTAAAAAGCTGATTGAAAATGAGTATAAAAACGCAAAAAAAGGTTTTTGAAAAATCGTATTTTTTTATAATTCTCGTAGTTGTAGGTAAGAAGTGTTTTTCGAAAACAGCGAGAAATGTGAACATTTTGTAAACTTTTTTATAAAAACGTTATATTTTGCCTTTTTTTGTGGCTATAGGTAGAGGGGCTAAAAATTCTCTCAAAAATAACCGTAATTACCTTGCAAGTCATTTTATTAAAATATGCCATGAAAAGTCAAGGGAATTTACGAAATGCAGAAAGGAGGTGAAAAACCTATGAGACCTACAAGAAAAGAAATCATTTTCACAAATCTTATCGCTGTAGCTCTTGGTACCATAACAATGGAAAAAGCAAGAGAAATCATCAAGGAAGAGTTCGCATTTTTTGGTTACCCAATTACAAAATCAGAAGACGATGAATAATTCGTTGAAACAGAAAGGATTGTTACAATGAAAATCACAAGCGATGATATTGTCAATTCAGTTGTTACTAAACTAAGGAAAGATGGTTTTTCCGAAAAAGACATTGAAATGGCAATAAAAGAAGCGAAAAAGCATTACGATGCTTACTTGAAAAAAGTAAAAAATCCAAAACCCGACAGAGAGGAGGTGGACGAAGATGATTATTGATTTGTATGTCGCTATCGATTACAACGACGGTGAACCCGCGGAGTGTTTCAACTGTAAAAGAGTAGTTTCTTTTGAAATCAGCAAGATTTATAACAACGCTATTAGAAACAACATACCACTCAATTCAGTTGAAGAATTAGCAGATACACTTGCTGAAATCCGTGAGGAAATTGAAACAAAAATCATTGATGATTTTATTACCGCAGGAAATGAATATGTGTGCAAATGCGAAGGCGTTGTACCGGTTGACCCTGCTGAAATCAACAAATTAGTTGCGGACCGTGATAAAGGTGCTCTTAAGTTCCTTGGACTTGAAAATGCTACCGAAGATGAACTTGAAAATTGGGATGCATCAACACTTGATACACTCCCACTTATTAGAGATTTTTACAACGGTTTCGGCACCCACAGCCCTTTTGATGACAAATGGACACTGACCGTTGAATTTCTCGAACCTAATGAAAATTAACATACCCCTTGTTGCACTGTAAACTGCAACACATTTAAATTCACCTCAATAAAAAACACCTATGAAGTTGGTTCCACTCCCAACCTCATAGGTGTTGTGCTTATTGCTTTAATTAATTCCAAAGACTAACTTAACGAACTGTTTTGCATCACTATAAACACCATCGTCAATAGTACTGTATTTTTCAAACACTTTTTCCAACCACTTATTGCCATGCCAACCTACATCTGGTACAAATCTTTCAATTTCTCCACATTCTACAATGAAAACATTATGCTCATGCAAGTAATTATTAATTTCATTAAACAATGTGGTGCAATCTCCTTGCGGTAAAATGTTTTTTCCACCTGTTTTTAACAACTTTAAACAACTGATGTCTTTTAATATTGATTTTATCTTCTCCACAGATGCAGGAGACATATACTTATCGGATGTGAAAATCGAGTTAATTTCTTTCTGTATGGCACTTTGTGTTTTAATTTGAGAGTTCATTGCCTCTTCAAATTTAACCAAAAAATCAGCATGTCTTTCTCGTATTTGTTCATAGCAATCAGTTTCTATAGAATCTAATAATTGCTTTAAAGTATCCCTGTTATCTATCAAGTCTATGTCAGCAATAACTGAATATTGTATGTTCAACGCTCTTAATAATGGTACTACTTTTTTAAATTGGTCCTTTCCTCCAACCGCACAAAAAAGAGTCCCTTGATAAACAGAGAAATCTATGTTTTCCAATAAAGCAGAATAGAATTTACAATCACTTTCATTTTCACACAACACCAAACGATTATAAAACAAGCCATCAAGTATATTTGTATATTTTAAATTCTTGTCATTTGCAATATCAAAAATACTTGAATTATTAATTAACTTAAAGGTGTTTTGATTGCCAATTCTGTCAATTTTAATAATCTTCACTCTATTAGAACTTGCTTCCACAACCCCTTTAATAAAATCAATGTTGTGTGTTGCAATAAAACATTGTTTGTTTTCTGATAATTGCACTATATTTTTCCCAATTAATTTAGCTTGGGGCGGATGCAAAAATGTTTCTGGTTCATCAATCAAAAATAACGAGTGTTCGTTAACTATGAGGGAAGCTAAAATAGCAACTGCACTTCTAATACCATCGCCTTGATAGTGCAAACTTTCCAAGTCTTGAAGTTTTCTTTGTTCTTCTCTTCCCGTTGAATTAATTGCATCAGCAATAACTTCACTATCACCAATCTTATATTCTTTTACAATGATATCATCATAGTGTTCATATACGTCAATTGATTTGTCAAATGCCAAAGTTAAAATATTATTCAATGTCCTTATTGACTCTTCATGTTCATCAAGTTTTTTCAATATGTTTAAACAAATTTTATCTACATCATAATTAAATTTAATTGGTTTTGTTATACTCAAGCGTTTTTCTGTGGATAAAAATGAATATAAAACTTTATAAAAATTCTTAGCATTTTCTAAAACATTATTAAACTCATCTTTACTGAAATGTTGGATGTGGTCTTCCTTAAAAGCCACAACATAGTTTCCAAAACTATCCTTGTTAACATTTCTTTCAAAGAATTTGACCATTTGTTCTGTTGTAAAATGGCTCTTTTGATAGTTCACTTTATTAACCAATACTTTTGAATCTCCACAATCAATTAAATCTGCTTGTAAATCTTTCAAAGTACGACTTTTACCGACATTATTAGCACCAACCAATAATACTATGTCGTCACTATTAAATTCAATTTCACTACCATCATTAAATGTAATTGATTTTATAACAATCGAAGGATTGTTGTTATTATCCATCATTTTTCACTCCTTAATCTTTTGAACACAAACAAACACCTATTAAATCAATATCCCCTCACAATGGTCGATTTCATGCTGAATAATTTGTGCTGTCCAACCGGTAAAAGTTATGATTCGGGTTTGGAATTCAGCTGTTTGCCACTGCACTTTTATACTCTTATAACGCCTACATTTACGAGGACCACCGAGGAGTGAAAGGCATCCCTCTTCAGTTTCATAGGACTCTGATTTTTTGATGATTTCAGGATTGAACATAGTCATATGCTTACCGTTATCATAAAAACAGATTATACGCTTATGAACACCAATCATATTAGCTGCCATACCAACACAACCATCAGCATTGGCAACAAGCGTGTCCAATAAATCTTCTGCTACCTGCAAATCTTCAATTGTAGCCTTTTCCGATTTCATCGCTAACAAAATCGGGTCATGAACTACTTCTCTTACCATTATTAAAACACCTTAATTTACATTTTCAAATATTATTTTACCATTAAGAGTATTAACCGTCTGCTTGTATAAAGGAATTCCTTTATCACTACAGCATTTTTTTAATCTATTTAAATTCTCATCAGATATTTTATAACCCGCATATACTGCAGATATTAACGGAAATGGAATCTTATTTTTATCAGCAATCAATCGCCACTCTTCTTCTGCACGATAATCGTAATTCTTACACAATAACTGTTTGTATAGTTTTTTTACACTTTCAGAAATATCAATTTTCCTGCCGTAAAGGTCTAAATAAAACTTATGTTCAAAAAAAGGAAGCAATGGCACTCTAGGCATTCTTTTGTAATAAGAAACTGGAAAGATATGTAAAATTAAAGAAAGTAATTTGTCATCGTTCACTGCCTGTGTAATATCATATTCAATAACAAAACCTTCGTATTTTTCTGCATATTCCTCCCACATTTTTTTATTATCATTTCGAGCAGTAAGGCAACATACTAACTTATCTTTTCTAAGACTATTCACGAAATCACTCAATGCTTTTTGTATAATTGGCTCCGTTTCCTCTTCAAATGCAGGACTCTCAAAATAATCATATACTTTTTGAATCGCTTGACGATTTTTCGGATTCAACTTTTTAGTTTCTAAGGTCATAATCTTCTTAGCTCTTTGAGCACTATATCGTCCTCTCGAGTCGCAGAACTTGCTTTGAGCATCAATGTAAGTTTGTAATGTCTGACCGTTCTTGTAAAGTTGCATACCTTTAGGTGGAATACAATAATAAAGCAACTCACCGAAATGATTCCAAAGCCACTTCTTTATTTGTGGCATTTCACTTAATAATCTTAAATTTATCAACGAATCATGAGGGTCATAAAAAGTATTTGGTAAGTCAGCCCACAAATACTCCTGTTCAATCATTTCGAAATTATATTCCTTATCGCAAGTACGATATTTATACAAATACTGGGGATAATGCTTCAGATTGACCAATAGTTCATCATTGGCGTCGGAATTATTAGCAAAAGCTATATTAAATATCTTCTCAAAATATGGTTTCAAAATCACACCCCATTTGTATTTAAGATATGCATTTAACTTATTCCAAAAAATCTTTCGAAGAAACTCTTAAGTTTTTCAATAACTGTTTCCTTCTTTTCGGCTCTGTTACCGCCACCGAAGCGAGACATTGCAGGAAGGATTTCATCAATATCTGTTCCTATGGTTTTAATTTCACCGTCACGGAAAGATTTAGAAATGAATTTTCTTGTTTCTTCCTCTTTAAGACCTTCTTCAGTAATAATGGTAACAAGCTCTTTCTCTCTTTGTTCAGAAACATAGCTGTGCCATTCTGCCATAATATCTTCAACATCATTGATGCCTGCAATGAAGTTTTCAATAAGAGCTTTCTTACTACGAAGCTCAGGGCTTGCATCAACAGCCTTTTGAATGGTGATAAGAACTTCTTTATCATCACAATGAGAATCGTGGTATTTCTTTACTAACATAAGGATATAGTCGATATTGATTTCAATTTGTTTTATCAATTCAATTTCAAAAACAATATCATCAGTAATATCTTCTTTATCTCCACCGGGCTTTTTATTCTTCCATTCATCTCTTAAATCCTGATACCTACCAAGATAATCTTGCAAATCTCTGTCTGAAAGCATTTCATTACCTTGGAATTCATCAAAAGATGTAAGAAGATTCCTCATACGAAGAATTGCACCGAACAAAGCAATAAAGTTTTTCTGATTCTGCTCGCCTGTGATTCTCTCATCAGTAAGCGGATATTTTTCGGTCAATTCTTCAATTAAATCCACAAAACCGAGATGATATTTATCTTTATCATCCTTGTAGCCATAGTAATAATCTTTATAGCCACGAAGGAGAACTATGCCACCTGCTTCTTTATCACCAAAGAGTGAAATTGCATCATCTGTTCTCTTTTGGAGATTTCTGAAGCAAACAATATTACCGAAAGTCTTAATAGAATTAAGAATACGGTTAGTACGGGAATAAGCCTGAATAAGCCCATGCATTTTAAGGTTTTTGTCTACCCACAAGGTATTAAGAGTGGTAGCATCAAAACCTGTAAGGAACATATTTACAACAATAAGCAAATCAAGTTCTTTATTCTTCATACGAAGAGAAACATCTTTGTAATAGTTCTGGAATTTATCGGAAGATGTGTCATAATTGGTATGGAACATCTCGTTATAATCTTTGATTGCTTCTTCCAAGAAATCACGAGAACCTACATCAAGTGCAGATGTATCCTCTGAATTCTCTTCATCCAAAATTCCGTCAGATTCTTCTTCGTTAGCGCCGTAGCTATAAATAATAGCAACACGAAGCTTTTTGGTTGGGTCTGCATCCATCTGTTTTTTGAATTCGTTATAATAAAGCTTTGCAGCATCTACAGAAGAAACTGCAAATATAGAGTTAAAGCCGCTGACTCTCTGCTTTTGCTTTACTTCCTCAATAGATTTCTTTCCGTTGTTAGAAGCAACGTCAGTAATATTCTGCAAAACATTGAATGTGTATGATTTATCACCACGATAAGTCTTTTGGTCGAAGTGTTCAAGGATATATTTTGTAACTAACTGAATACGCTCAGGAGCCATAAATGCTTTTTCACGGTTAATATCCCAGACTTCCTTATCATCAATATCATCGTCGATATCCATAGTTTTAATATAATCAACTCTGAAAGGAAGAACGTTTTTATCATTGATAGCATCAACGATGGTATATGTATGAAGCTGGTCACCAAAAGCCTGCTCGGTTGTGCGCAAAGAAGGATTTTTGCCTGTTCCTGCATTAACAGCAAAGATAGGTGTTCCTGTAAAACCAAAGAGATGGTATCTCTTAAAATACTTCGTAATAGCTTGATGCATATCACCAAACTGAGAACGGTGACATTCGTCAAAGATTATTACAATTCTTTTATCAAAAACAGCATGTCCTGTATTCTTCTTTATAAAGGTTGCAAGCTTCTGAATCGTTGTAATAATAATTTTTGAATTATCATCTTCAAGCTGTCTTTTAAGAACTGCTGTAGATGTGTTACTGTTAGCAGCACCCTTTTCAAAACGGTCATATTCCTTCATTGTCTGATAGTCAAGGTCTTTTCTGTCAACGACAAATAACACCTTATCAATATAGTCAAGGCGTGAAGCAATTTGTGCAGTTTTGAAAGATGTAAGTGTTTTACCTGAACCGGTTGTGTGCCAGATATAGCCCCCACCCTGTACAGTACCATATTTCTTATAGTTGTTTGCTATCTCAATTCGATTAACAATGCGTTCAGTTGCAACAATCTGATATGGACGCATTACAAGAAGCATACCTTCAGATGTAAAAACACAGTATTTTGTTAAAATATTAAGGAGTGTATGCTTTGCAAAGAATGTCTTTGTAAAGTCAACAAGGTCGGGAATTATTCTGTTATTGGCATCTGCCCAGAATGATGTGAATTCAAAGCTGTTGCTTGTTTTAGCTTTAGCTGATTTTTGAGCAGTTGCATCTTTAACATGATTAAAACGAGTAGAGTTTGAGTAGTATTTTGTATTTGTACCATTTGAAATAACAAATATCTGCACATAGTCATAAAGACCACTGCCAGCCCAGAAGCTATCTCTTTGATAACGGTTAATCTGGTTAAATGCCTCACGAATTGGCACACCACGGCGCTTCAATTCTATATGAACAAGTGGTAAGCCATTAACAAGGATAGTAACATCATAGCGGTTGTCGTGTTTAGCGCCATCATCTGTAGTAACTACATATTGGTTTATAACCTGCAAAAAGTTATTGTGAATATTCTTTTTATCGATTATTGTGATATTTTTGGTAGTACCGTCATCACGCTTTAAAACCTGAACATTATCCTCTTGAATAATACGGGTTTTATCCACAATAGTAAACTTTGAGTTGGCTATGTTGTGGTGAAAAAATCTGTCCCATTCATCATCAGAGAACTTATAGTTATTAAGCTTTTCTAACTGAAGTCGTAAGTTATTTACAAGCTCTTCATTACTATGAATAACCTTATCTTCATAGCCCTGTTCACTAAGCATTTTTATAAATGCAGATTCAAGGGCAGCTTCGCTTTGGTAAGCTTCAGAACGCTTTTTCTCCGGCTTATATTCAGTTACAACAGTAGCTTCGCTTGTTGAAAGAATTATGTTGTATTGACTCATAGATAACTACTCCTTGTAAGTTATATTACCATTGGAATCTAATTTATAAGAATGAAAAAAGCCGCTTGTCATTTGAGATGTTGCAACTTCACCACAATAAGGGCAATCTGCTGTTTCTAAATCTTTTCCACCAGGATATACATCTCCTGTTAATTCATAAGCAAATTTCTTACCACATTTAGCACATTCTACGTAAGTCATGAGTTCAACTCCTTAAAAGTTAATAATTTATCTCTGTAGTATTCATACTGTTTTTTTCTTGCTTCAATTTCGGCAGGAAGACCTGTTGCAACATCATTGCATAGAGAATCAAAACGGTCAAGAATATCAACAATGCGTTGCTGTTCATCAAGAGACGGCAAAGGTATCTTTGCTTTGCTTATCCCATTGGCAGAAATTGCACAAATTTTTCCACTTGAAACATACTTTTTAATCTGTTCGTGATAATCCTTGGTTCGCAAACAATAAGAAATATATTTAGGATTTTGATTATGCTTCAAAGTGTAACAAGCATCGTGTACGGCGACATCTTCTTCACCACACCAAGCAACACCGATACCGATATCGATATTGTTTTCTCCTGCTCCCACAATGATAACATCTCCTTTTGAGGCATATCTCATTTTATCTCGTAAATCTTCTCGTATGTGAGATTTAGCGAAATTAGCATAAACACCATAATATGTATATAGTTCTCCGTAATGAACGCAAGGAACACCTTTATCTACTGCATCCGCATGGACAAATCGTTTTCCACGCGTCAATGTACCCAATGAACCAATCTCAACTTGAGTATCTGTGCTTGAAGCAATAATACTATCACGATAATACTCATACTGTTTTTTTCTTGCTGTAAGCTCTGCTGTAAGCTCTGCTGTAAGCTCTGCTGTAAGCTCTGTGAAATTGTCCAAAATACGAACAATTTCACGCTGCACCTCCAAAGGCGGTACAGGAACCATAAGCTCAGAGTATGTACTTATCCACAAACGTTTGTGTTCGCTTGACGTGTAGTTTAAAAAACTCATAATATGATATAAATACCTTAGTGATGTTAAATTTGTATTGGCTTTTAACAATTTCATTGCAGACGACTTAACTTTGAATGTAAAATCAACCCACTTAAAAGCACCAGTAAAATCATCAAAAATAATTACAGGGTCTTCTTTTGTTGCTACATACAACCCATCAGTTTCATCTGTATATCCAAGTATAAATGACTGACCGGCAGTAAGAACTGGAATATCAAAATCATCATTGTAATCTGTGCTATGCACAATGTATTTCGCTGGCTGTTCATAAGTGGTTAAATCGCCAATTTTTCTTTGCTCCACCCCTTCTGGGCAAAGTTCTTTTATCAATCTTTCAAGTTTTATCATCGTTTTCCTCCGAAATAAATTTAATCTCGGTAATATATTTTTCTATTGTTGGAAAGACAACCTCATGCTCGTCTGCACGAGAACTACCAATAACATCTAAGTCTATTCCATATAATGGTTCGGCAATTTGGCACGACATCCAAGTAACAGGACCATACAACTTGCTTTTAATATAGTCATTTTCCGGCTCTTTGCTCCAAGAAACATAAATCTTATTGTACTTAGGAACAACCACCTTTTTGCTTGGATGGTTATGACCTAAATAACGATAAATTGTTCCTTGGTAAAGCATCGCTTCAGCAACACGCACCTCATAGTCTTTTTCACTATCTTTCATCAAAAGAAGAAGGTTCATTAATTCCGTAAAGAAACCTTGAAAAGCATCTTTTATAACTTCTGTTTTTTGGCTTCCTACGTAGGTTTTTCCAGTCCAAAAATCACAAACAGCTCCAATATCCTCTCCGAGTAATAAAAGTGCTTCCTGAGAAGATTTTTCATCATTTCTGTATTGAATGATATTTTGTGTTGCTTCGGTAATCCCTTGTACAATTAAATCTGTTTCATCGCTCCACAAGGTAGCCATATTAACGCTAATCATCCTTCAATCTCCGCAATAATTTTATTAATCTCATCACGAAGAGTATTTTCACGAGCTACAATTCCTTCAATCTC
>JAZSKT010000267.1:0-12187 GCA_045534995.1 Candidatus Fimenecus sp. | reverse complement strand
TATTTTTTTAATTTAGTATTTGTTGAAATGCATTATATATTGTGATAAAATATCCTCAAACGATTTTTTCAGGTGATACATTATGGATTATTATTTTTCTAAAAGAATTTCTGAACTTCAGCCGTCAGCCATCCGTGAGATTTTAAAGGCTACTCAGGACCCATCAATTATTCCCTTTGCAGCAGGCAATCCTGATGCAGCAGCTTTCCCTGTTGATGAGGTTAAAAAGATTTCAGCAGAAATTTTTGAAAATTCTCCTGTTACAGCTTTACAGTATGGTGTAACAGAAGGCTACAAACCTCTTATCGACAGACTTACTTCTTTTGTTAAGAGCAGATATAACATCGGCAAAGATTTTGACAGTCTTATCGTTACATCAGGCGCACAGCAGGTTATGGACCTTGCTACAAAAGCGCTTTGTGATTTTGGCGATACAGTTATTTGTGAATGTCCGTCATTTATCGGCTCTCTTAACTGTTTCCGTTCATATGGTTGTAAACTTGCAGGTGTTCCTGTTGAGGCAGACGGAATGAATGTAGAGAAATTAGAAGAAACAATCAAGAATGCTGTTAACCCAAGATTTATTTATACAATTCCGAACTTCCAGAATCCGTCAGGTGCTACTATGAGCCTCCAGAAAAGAAAGGCAGTTTATGAACTTGCTAAAAAATACGGTTTACTTATTCTTGAAGATAATCCTTATGGTGATTTAAGAGTTTCAGGCGAAGATATTCCGTCAATAAAGAGTTTTGACGAGGATGGAATTGTAATTTATGCAGGTTCATTCTCAAAACTTTTAGCACCCGGTATCCGTGTAGGCTATATCGTTGCTCCATCACCTATTATTGCTAAAATGACAGTCGGTAAACAGGCTGCTGACGTTCACACGCCTGTTTTCTCACAGATGCTTGTTGACAAATGGATGGAACAGAACGATGTTGATGCACATATCGAAAAAATCCGTGAGATTTATCGCCAAAAATTAAATCTTATGTGCGACCTTATCGACAGCGAATTAGGTGATTTTGTTAAATATGTTCGTCCCGAAGGCGGACTTTTCGTATGGTGTGAATTGCCTGAAAATATAAATATGCTTGATTTTGTAAAGAATTGCATTGCAAATAAAGTGGCAGTTGTTCCCGGAACAGCATTTATGATAAACGACGAAAACACCAACTGTTTCAGAATGAATTTCTCAACTCCTTCAAATGAAAAAATAATTGAAGGTATGAAAATACTTGGTAAAGTGAAGGCTGAATATATTGGATAAGAAAAACTATACTCTCACCGATATTTCCGTAATAAAACGTGTTATGGGTGAGCATAATGTTACATTCTCAAAAGGGTTAGGGCAGAATTTCCTTGTGAACCCAACCGTTTGTCCTCGTATGGCAGAAGCTGTTCGAGAAAGCACAGACGGTAAAATCGGTGTGCTTGAAATTGGCGCAGGTGTGGGAGTGCTTACAAAAGAGTTGCTCCAGCGATGCGACAAGGTTGTCTGTGTTGAACTTGATACAAGGCTTTTCCCTGTGCTTAATGACACTCTTGCAGGATACGACAATTTAACACTTATCAATGAAGACATTCTCAAAGCAGACCTTGATAAAATAGTCAAAGAACATTTTGAGGGAATGGAAATCTTTGTCTGTGCCAATTTGCCATACTATATCACCTCACCTGTTATAATGCGACTTTTAGAGGAAAAACTACCTTTCAGTAAAATTATTGTTATGGTACAAAAAGAAGCTGGTGACCGTCTTTGCGCAAGAGTCGGCACAAGAGAAAGCGGAGCGGTTACGGTTGCTGTTAATTACTATGCACAGGCAAAAAAACTCTTTGATGTTTCGCGAGGTTCTTTTATGCCAAGTCCAAAAGTTGACAGTTGCGTAATCGAACTTGATTTGACAAAAAAAGGTGATTATAAAGTAACTGACGAAACAATCTTCTTTAAAATGGTGAAATCCGCCTTTGCACAAAGAAGAAAAACAATTCTCAATTCCGTTTCAAGCGGTATGGGAATCCCAAAAGAAAAACTATCAATTGCCATTGAAAAATCAGGGCTTTCTGCTACTGCTCGTGCAGAAGCACTTACAATGGAAGAGTTGGTAACACTTTCAAATAATATTTGCGAGGTTAGATAAATGAATTATAAATACAAAACACGTGGCACTTGCTCACGTGAAATTTCATTTGAATTGGAAAACGGAATAGTAAAAAATGTTTCCTTTTTCGGTGGTTGTAATGGTAATCTTAGAGGAATTGCAGCACTTGTTGAAGGAAAAAAAGCAGAAGAAGTAATTCCTCTTATCAAAGGAATTAAATGTGGCTTTAAGCCTACTTCCTGTCCTGACCAATTGGCTGTTGCTCTCCAAGAGGCATTAAATGAACAAAACTGATATTTTTAAACCCGCCTCAAAAGTTGCCGTTGAAACGCTGAAAGCAAATGGCTTTGAGGCATTTTTAATCGGTGGCAGTGTGCGTGATTTTATTATGAAATTACCCATTGGTGATATTGACATTACAACAAACGCTACACCAACACAGGTTAAAGAGGTTTTTAAGGATTTTCGTGTTATTGAAACAGGCATTAAACACGGCACAGTTACCGTGTTGATTGACAATGAGTCTCTTGAAATAACCACATACAGAAGTGAAGGCACATATTCCGATAATCGCCATCCTGATACTGTCTGCTTTTCAGAATCACTTTCTGATGATGTAATCCGTCGTGATTTTACAATGAACGCGATTGCCTATGATTTTTCATCAGGCTTTTGTGACCTTGTCGGTGGAATGGAAGACATAAAAAACGGAGTTATCCGTTGTATCGGTGATGCTGAAACAAGATTTTGTGAAGATGCGTTGCGAATTCTTCGTGCTTTGAGATTTTCTTCCGTTCTGGGTTTCACTATTGAAGAAAATACGAGCACAGCAATCCATCAATGTAAGGATTTACTCAACAACATTTCCGCTGAACGTATCCGCGAAGAGTTTATTAAACTAATTTGTGGAAAAAACGCATACGATGTATTACAAAATTATTCTGATGTCATCTGCGTCTTTATTCCGGAAATAAAGACTTGTGTTGGTTTTGAGCAGAAAAACCGACACCATTGTTATGATGTTTATACTCATATTTTAAAGTCGGTAGAAAAAAGTGAGCCCGACCCCATAATTCGCCTTTCCTTATTTTTCCACGATATTGGCAAGCCTTATGTTGCTCATTTTGACGAGAAAGGTGAACAGCATTACTATGGGCACCCTAAAAAGAGTGCTGAAATTACCGAAAAGATAATGACCCGTCTTCGTTTTGACAACGAAACAAAAAACAAAGTCATAACTCTGGTAGCTTTTCACGATTCACCTATTATGGTGAATAACAACATCTACCCCGATAGAAAAAGGCTCAAAAAAATAATGTCGCAAATCGGCGCAGATTCAACTCTTGATTTAATCCAGATTAAATATTGCGACAACTCCGCCCAAAAACCGGAATACTTTCGCGGTGATGAATTTTACGAAAAAACTTATGATATGATAAACGAAATCCTCAACGAGCAGGAATGTTTTTCTGTAAAAGATTTAAAAATTAACGGTAATGATTTGATTTCATTAGGATATAAAGGTAAAGAAATCGGTAAAATTCTTGATACTGTCCTTGACCTTGTTATCAGCGACAAACTCAAGAACGAAATAGACGAAATTACAGATTATGTTCAATCACGATTTAAAACTTGACTTTACAATATCGGTTACTTATAATTATTTTATAACAATTACACTAAAAGGAGGAAGAAAATGAAAAAACTCTTATCAGTGTTTTTAGTTGCTGTTATGCTCTTTGCCATAACACCTGTCGCTTTTGCTGCAACACCTACAATATCAACCACAGTTGACAAAACAGAGATTAACGAAGGCGATATTGTCACTGTAACAGTAAAATCATCTGCAAAATCAGAGCTTGTAGCATTAACTTATGAGTTATATTATGATTTATCTGAATTTCAAGTTATTTCCGCAACATCATATGACGTATTTGAAATGGAAAATGCTAATACATCAGATGCCGGTAGGGTGAAATTTTTAGGAGCTTCAATAGAAGCAATCAGCGAAACAGCACAAGCTATTCTTACAATACAGCTTAAAGCATTAAAATCTTCAGGCACTATTTCCGCCACCGTAAAAGAAGCATATGTCAAGAAAGGTGCTACTGATGAAACAAATGTTACATCCGCTGTTGCTTCTGCTTCCGATAAAACCATTACATTCAAAGCTCCGGCAAATTATATAAAATTAAGAACACCTTCCAAAACCGCTATCCGTTATAAAGACGGTCTTGTTCTTTATGCAGATTCAAACGAAACACTTCCATCCGGTTCAAAACTGGTCTGGACTACCAACAACAACAATTTTATAGTTAAGCCTTCAAGTGATGGTAAAAACTGTACAATCATTTCTGACTCAAAAGGTAAAACTCAAATTACCGTAACTCTTTATGATTCAGCTTCTGCTATCATTGAAACAGAAACAATAGAAATTACATCAAAAGCAAATTTCCTTTATAAAATCGGCGGATTCCTCCGCAGTCTTTTAGGTTTAACGAAAATATACGATAAATAACTGAACAAATCAAACTAAGGCAGACATTCTTGTCTGCCTTTTTATGCAAAAATTTGCTTTTTTTGGAAATCAGTATTATAATCGATTTATCTCTTATTCTTCAAAGGAGAAAAATATGAAACGATTATTTTCCTTTTTTATTGCTTCATTATTAATTTTTAGTTCTTTTATTGTTGTATCTGCTAAAAATGAAGCACCTGTTATTGACAAAAAAGCCATTCTTTCTGCACTTTACGAGGCAGATATTTCAACCATTCGTGAAGCCATAGACAACCGCCTTATTTCGTGTGAAGAACTTACTTTATATTATATTGAGCGCATTGAAAAGTATAACAGCAATTATAACTGCTTTATTTCTTTGTGTGATGATGCATTAACAGTTGCAAAAGAACGGGACATAGCTCTCTCGAAGGGTAAAAACAAAGGTTCTCTTTTTGGTGTTCCTATTGTAATCAAGGACAATATGAATCTTAAGGATTACTATACAACTAACGGTCATAATCTTGAGAACAGCGAAATTGCAAATGATGATGCGCAAGTGGTCTCACTCCTTTTGGAGCAAGGTGCTGTAATTATCGGAAAAACAAATATGAGCACAGATGCTCAGGACGCCAGAACATCTTACAGTCAAATAAAAGGCGAAACAAAAAATGCATATAATACTTTACTTTCTGCCGGTGGCTCTTCAGGCGGTACTGCGTCGGCTGTAAGTCTTAACTTTTCTGTTGCAGGTCTTGGCACTGACACTAACTCATCATTGAGAATCCCTGCAATTCTCAACGGTTGTTGCTCTCTTCGCACAACTATTAACAAGATTTCATTTGATGGTTGTACGCATCTCAACAACAGTCGCGATGTTATCGGTGCTATCACCCGTTCAGTATATGACCAGGCAATTATGCTTGATGTTATGACAGAAAACAAGTATTCCTTTGAACAAAATCTTGAAGAAAATGCCGTTTCCGGTTTGAAGTTCGGCGTTTTATCAGAACTGACTTATCCCGTTGAAACCACTATAATAAACGAAACCGACGAGGAACTAAAAAATAAAATTATAAGACAGTTTGATTTACAGTATCGCACAGAAAAGAATATTGATTCAGAAGTTGTACAAGCTTTTCAAACTGCCATTAAGAACCTTGAAACTTGTGGTGCAGAAGTAGTGACTGTATCTATGCCGAGCATTTATGATTCTGCTTACCCAACATTTGTGAAACACAATTTTTCTATAAAAGAAGTTTTCTACAAAGAAGTCAAAGCATTTATGGAAGAAAATGATTTAGACGCTTTGATTTTTCCCACTTACTTATCGACACCATTAAAAAGCGGTACGGATTCTTCGGGGAAATATTGGAATGTGTGGAGTCAGACATTTTTAAATAACTGTCGCGTTATTTCACCGTCAACGAGCATGCCTGAAATGTCCTTGCTTATCGGGTACCATTCATCCGGTGCCGGAATCGGAATGGAAATTCTTTCAGATAAAAACACCGAGCAGTTATTACTAAATATTGCTTATTCTTATACTCAAAAATACGATTGCAGAAAAGTTCCGTCAGGCGCACCCGATTTATATTCAAAATGGAATTTAGGTTCATTGGAAGAAATATTGCAAAAATACAGTATCCCCTCACTTTCAGACAAAGTGACTGAGCTTGAAACAGAATCTGCATCAAAAACCCCAACCGCACCAACAGAAACCTCTTCACCCACAGAAACCACCTCTGCTGTCGATACAAACTCTGTAAAAAAAGACAATTCACCCAGTTTCTTACCGATACTTTTTATTGTTATTGGTGTTGTTATGATAAGCTCAGCATCAATTTTCCTTATAATTAAAAAGAAGAAAGATTAAAAAATTACAGCACTTATCGACTACGATAAGTGCTGTTTTTATTTTGTATATTGTGTTTTTACTTCTTTCATAACCTTAGAGGCTATGGGAACTGCACTTTTTATGGCAGATGTGGCATCCTCGACAACAACAATAATTGCAAAAGGTGTTTCTTCATTTTGAGAGTATCCTACAAAAAGTGCGTTTGGTTTCGCATCTTCGTCATCACTGATTTCTGCCGTTCCTGTCTTTCCACACATATTCATATTGGGAAAATACCAATCACCATATTGATTTTTCACATTAGACCGAAGAATATTATCAAGACTTTGTGCCACAGAAAAATCAAAGTGTTCGCCTGTTTCTTTTGTGTTTTCAACAAACATTACTTCGCCTTCAGGGTTTTTAATCTCGCTAACAAGATACGGTGTAACTGCAGTTCCACCGTTGGCAACAGATGATATGACTGTAAGCATATGACAAGGATTAATCTGTGTTGTATACTGTCCGATTCCTGCCCAACCAATATCAAGCGATGCAGCGTCATCAAGATTTATTTTGCTTTTTACACATCTGATTTTATCACTTACAAATATATTAGTGTTATTAAAACCTGTTTTTTCAGCAGTATCGGTAAGCCTTTCTTTACCAAGTTCCTCTGCGATTTCTGCAAAAGCACAGTTACAAGACTTATTCATGGCAGTTTCAAAATCGATTTTCCCGTGAGTGTCGTTACATATAACATAACCTTCACCAATCAATATTTTTCCGTCACACTCAAATGTGCGGTTGTAAATATCGGGAATATTTTCAATTGCACAAGCAGCCGTAATAACTTTAAAAGTGGAACCGGGAGTATAAAGCCCTGAAAAGAATCTGTTTAGATATATTCCTTCATATTTACCCGTTGTGTTGGTCAATATGTCATCAGGTTTATTGAGTATATCATAGGTTGGAGTTGAAACAACACATGTCAACTCACCTGTTTTATAATTCATAACAGCAACTGTCCCTTTTTTATCGCCTAAGGCTTTATATGCAGTTGCACAGACTTTTGAATTCAATGTAAGAGTTATATCGTTCCCTTTTCCGTATCGTTTTAAATTATAGACTCCATCCAAAAGGGTATATCCCGTCAACTCATCTTTGAATGATGTTTGAATACCGCTTGCAATAAATCCCGCACTGTCACCTACAGTGTGAAGTGTTGCAAGTCTTACATTCCGACTCTCATTATAAACACGGACACCATTTTTTGTCGTTGCAAGAACAACACCATTAATATCTTTTATATCACCTGCTGTTGCAAGACTTCCTGAAGAATAAAGGTGCTTATTAACCCTGTTCATTGCCCAATCAGATGAATTTGATACAAGATTATAGAAAAGCAAACCACAACCGGCAAGAAATAAAAGAATTATTGCATAAAGTGTTAAAGCTCTTCGAGAAATAGATTTCATTGACGAACACCTCCATATTGATAGGTGCTACGGTCAACAGCCTTGATAAATGCAAGGAGCATCCAACAGCTGATAATACTTGAGCCACCTCGACTTATAAACGGTAGCGTTACACCTGTAAGCGGCAGAATATCATTGACACCGAAAACATTAAGTGCTGCCTGGAAAAGCATAAGTGCAGATGCTGCGCAAGCACAAATTGCGTAAAATGATGAACGAGCATATTTTGAATGACGGATTGAATAAACAAGTAACGCAACATATGAAAGCAAAATTGCACCTGCCATAATCATTCCAAACTCCTCACAAACAACACCAAAAACCAAGTCCTCTGTTGCTGCAAAAATATCTCGTAATTTACCGTTGCCAAGTCCAACACCGAAAAGTCCGCCACTTGCAGAGTAAATCATTGTTCGTGTCTGCTGATAGCCTGATGTGTCAAAATATTCCCACACATGACCGTATGCCGCAAAACGATTTGCAACATATGGTCTGAAAATAAGCACAAGTAATCCACCCATAAGTGCAACGGTACAAACTAAAACTATTGTTCTTATGTCACCTGAACGCATAAATGAAATCACAATAAATGTAAAGAAGAAAATAAGCGCTGTACCAAAATCATACATAAGGAAAAGTGCGCCGACACAAGCAAAGGCAAAGACAATGAACTTTGTCAGGCTTCGGTTTGACTGTAATTTCTCAAGCGTTGCCGCACCTACAAAAATAAATGCTACTTTCACAAGTTCAGATGGCTGAATTGACATTCCGCCGATATATATCCAGTTTTTTGCACCATTTGTAAACTGAGCAAAAACAAGAGTAAATGCAAGAAGCCCTACTGCTAAAACTGCAACAGGAACACGAACTGCGATACACAACTTTAAGTCGCGCATAAACCATTGTAACAATACAAATCCACCTATACCTATAAGCACGGCAACAAACTGTTTGACTACCCCATCAGGATACACACTTGCCGTTATAGAAAGACCTATAGATGTCAGCAAAAAGGCAATCAATTCCACTTCGAAACCTCTTCGTTTTAAAACAAGACGAGCACCGATAAAATATGCATATTCCACCAAAAGATAACTGCAAAAAGTCATAAGGATACTACCCCTGTATTGTTCATCAACAGAAGTTATAAGTGTCAAAAGACAAATAGCCTGAAAAAGTGTTATTATGAAAAGCATAATATACGGATTTACATTTCTGCCTTTTGAAAGTTGCATATTATATCACCTGCCTTTTATAAATACTGCATTTTTATTCTTCGTAAAGAAACGCGAAATCACCGATTTTTATGACATCTCCGTCAAATAGCTGTGTCACACGATTTATCTGAGTGCCATTAAGCGTTGTTTTTGTAATCGTTCCAAAATCTTGTATATACCACTTGTCGTCATCACGGAATATTTCTGCCTGATTTCTCGATACATATGGTGCAGGAATCTCAATGTTACTTCCCTTTTGTCTGCCGATAGTAATAAATTCTCCATCAAGCTGAAATTCACTTCCGTCAACAATGTTCACAAGTTTTGAGTAGCTCTGTTTTTTCTCTTTTTTATGAGAATAATCGTTGTTCGCATCATTCCCGATATAAAATTTCATTATTGCTGTACCGAAAGCAACAATATCACCATCAGAAAGTTTCGCTTTTTTATCAATTTTTTCTTCGTTCACGTGAACTCCCGTTTTTGATTCCGTATCAAAAACATAGAATCCATCTTTACGAAGAGCAACAACTGCATGAGAGCGGGACACGGTGGAATTTGTAAAAACAATGTCACAAAACTTGCTTCGTCCTACAGATGTTTCATAACAAGTTATAGGATATTGTTTATTGTTTGACATATCAACAAGGATTGCATACACCTTTTTGTCGGGACGCAAACGGATAAGCGACCAAACACAGTTAAGAATAACCGCTATGGCAAGAAAACATAAAATATACCTGAAAACATATTCTAAACTTTCCAATTTTGTCCCTCCTTTGACGATTGCTTCATTTTATAGTATTACCAATTTTATACTATTAGCATAACTTTTAAAAATATTGTTGTCAACGAATTTTAAAATAATGTAACTCTTTTTTAATCGTTCTGTAATATTTAGAGATTTTCCCTTTGTTGACAGCGATTTTTTTCAATGATATACTTGAAATATACTTAAATAAAGGGTTGATTTTATGAGTAAAATAAAAGAATTTTTCAAATCAGCGACTTACCCTGCACTTCTACTTGCATTGACTGTTATAGGACTGATAGTTTTTTATGCGGGAAGAATGAATTGGATTTTTATTGAATTGACTATTGGTTATGAAGGAATTTTACATCTTATTTTCCCTGTTCTTGTTTTAAATGCAGTATTACTCTGTGTTATAACACTTATTAGACAGAAAAAACTGACAGGCGAAGAAAAATGGTACTCTGCATTATTAACACTTTCTTCAATTTTATCATTTTTCACCATAATTTTTGCTGTTGTATATGCTGTAATAGCCCTTACCGGAGAAGCAAAATACGCAACTTTACTTTATCTTAAAGACTCACTTTTAGTCGCATCAGTTCTTGTTTTTGTTCCTTTTTCTGTTTTATTCTTACCAAAATTCAAACAAAGAACAAGAAAAGTGATTACCGCTATTCTTCTTGCAATTACCCTTTTAGTAGGAATTTTCAACATTTTCCCTGTTATTCCGTACGAAATCACATCTGCCCCGTCAGTTATCGATAACGGAAGTGAATACAGCGTAATTTTTTCAACAAACGACTACGGCACAGGCTATGTTGAATATAATTATAACGGAAAAGATTATAAAGTTTATGACGAAATGGGCGGAAGACTTAATTCCGACTCAAAAATTCACAGTATAAGTGTTCCTTATGAGCATTTAAGAAATAATACATATTCTGTTGGCTCAACAAGAGTTTATGAACAGTACAGTTATGGCAGTCATCGTGGAAAAACAGTAACTTCAGGAGAATCTCTGTTTAAATCCAACGATAGCGAAAATCAAACATACCTTGTTGTTTCTGACTGGCACACAGAATTAAACGATGCTTATGAAGCAATTGGCAATCTTGGTGAGTATGATGCAGTTATTCTCCTTGGTGATTCAACTCCCGGTGTTGATTTTGAAGAAGAAGTTGTAAGAAATATTGTTGAATTTGCAGGTAGTGTATCAAAAGGAGCAAAGCCTGTTATCTATGCTCGCGGTAATCACGAAACGAGAGGTCAATACGCAGGAAAAATTCTCGACTCATTAGGACTTAACGAATTTTACTACACAACTGATATTGGACCATATTCATTTATCATTCTTGACAGCGGTGAAGATAAAGAAGATTCACACCCTGAATACGGTGGGATGAACAATTACGGTCAATATCGTGCCGATATGATGGAATGGATGAAAACAGTAAACTTTGAAAACGACAAAGTTGTTGCAATTTCTCATTCATGGACATTGTGCGATGTTGAAAAAGAGTTATCAACAGCAGGTTGGAATGAGCTTGACCGAATTGGCACAAGACTTATTCTTTCAGGTCACTACCACGAATGCAGACTTTTAGGCAGTACAGAAGCAGAAGATGAAATATCAATGCTTTCTGCTCACCCTGACATTGTGGGATATATTGACGGAGGCAAAATGAATGGTGGCTTTGTAGCATCAAAAATGACACTTACACCTGACGGCTTCACTCTCGAAGCATATAACAACAATGGTGAAAATGTATTTAATGAAAAATTTGAATGGTAAATGAAAAGGACCTCACACGAGGTCCTTTATTTATTTCATTTCTTCTGCTAATTTTTTGATTTGTTCGATTGTATCTTCTTTCACCGCTGAATGGATTGTGACAACAGTTTCTGCGAATTCCAGATTCTTACAAAGTTCAAATGCTTTTGTGATTTTGTTTTTCACAACAGGTGCCCACGAGCCGTTTTCAACGATACCGATTTTGCGTTTTTTGTATCCTCGCTCTGTAAGTTCATTGATAAACTCTCTCATAAATGGGAACAAGTCACCGTTATATGTTGTTGTGGCAAGAATGATTTTACCATATCTGAAAGCATCCTCAACTGCCTCTGCCATATCGCAACGAGCAAGGTCATTTACAACCACTTTCGGACAACTTGCATTTTTAAGCTCTTCCGCTAAAATTTCAACTGCTTTTTTAGTGTTACCGTAAACAGATGTATAGCAAATAAGTGTTCCTTCACTTTCAACACCATATGATGACCAAATGTCATAAAGATTAAGATAATA
>JAZSKT010000071.1:0-2099 GCA_045534995.1 Candidatus Fimenecus sp. | reverse complement strand
TATGGTGAAAAATGCTTCACAGAAACCGAATTTCAAGGGTATTGCTCTTACTGCTGAAAGCACAAATGTCAATCCTATCGTTACCGATATATTCTTTTCTACAATATGGGAAGATATTGATGATATTAAAGAGTGGACAAAAAAATATGCAACGCGAAGATACGGTAAAGAAAGCGACAGCATCAATGAAAGTATGGAAATCCTCCTCAAAACTGCGTATGGCAGTGACAACGGACCGTTGAGCTTTGGTGCAACTGAAACAATGGGATGTCGCCGTCCTCTTGACCCTGAAACAAAAAGATTTACTGCTCGTGCTACTGTTAAAATTCCATATTCCACAGATGATTTTGACAAGGCAGTTAATCTTTTCCTTAATGATTTTGATGAATTCAAAAACAATGAATGTTATATCTATGATGCAGTTGATTTATTAAGACAATCAATCTGTAACAAGATGACTTCACTTTGCAGAAAGATGGTTTCAGCATACAAAAACAAGAACTATTCCGAATGCATTGAAAACGGCGATAAGCTGTTGTCACTTATGGATACGCTTGACAGAGTGCTTCTTAACTGTGAGGATTTTTCGTTCAGTTCATATATTGAGCCTGTCAAGGAATACACAGACAAGCTTGATGATTTCACAAGAGAACTTTATATGCTTAATGCAAAAGCACTTATCACCACTTGGTATTGTCGATTGCTTTCTGATGACGGTAATCTTCACGATTATGCTCACCGACAGCTTGGCGACCACATAAACTCGTTCCACCGTATGCGTTGGGAAAAGTTTGTTGAGTATGTAAAAGCACTTAAAAACGGTGAAAAGCCACAAGAAATCGACTGGTTCAAGGTTGATTGGGATTGGGTGCTTGGCGAAACAAATTATACCAAGAAAGTCCGCCATGATGATTTGAAAGCACTTGGTGAACAGATACTGGAGAAACAGTAATGCAGATATCAAAAAAGACTAAAATTATCCTTATTTCCCTTATGATTTTCCTTTCAATCTTTGTATTTTGGGTTGTTTATGGAAATATAAATATTCAGGTTAATGAACTGACAATAAAAAATGAAAATTTACCTGATGAATTTTCCGGCTACAAAATTGCACACATTTCGGACTTGCATAACGCCGAATTCGGCAATGATAATGAGCAATTACTAACACTAATCGAAGATTCTTCTCCCGATATAATTGTTGTTACAGGCGATATTGTTGATTCACGAAAAACCAATGTGCAGATTGCAAGAGATTTTATCAACAATGCAGCAAAGATTGCACCTGTTTATTATGTTACGGGAAATCACGAAGCGCGCGTCAGCGAGGAAAATCGTATTGATAATGTTTCACTTGACGAAAACATTACGATTCTTCACAACGAAGATGTGTTGATTCAAAAGGGTGAAAGTGAAATACAAATCATTGGAATTGATGACCCTGACTATGTATCAGCTACACATAGTGAGGACTATATGAACTATGAACTTGAAAAATTCAGTAATAGCAAACACTTCAAAATTCTATTATCACACAGACCTGAACTTTTTGATGCTTATGTAAGCAACAATATAGATGTTGTATTTTCAGGTCACGCTCATGGTGGACAGTTACGTTTGCCATTTGTAGGTGGTATAATCGCACCGCATCAAGGATTATTTCCCGAATATGATTCTGGATTATACACAAAAGACAATACGGCTTTGATTGTCAGTTGTGGACTTGGAAACAGTATTTTCCCATTCAGAATAAATAATCCACCTGAAATAATAATTGTTACATTAGAAAAAGAGTAAAGATTGTTAACCAATCCGTACTCCTTTTTTGTTTTATTTTGTTTTAAGTCGAATGCTTGTTACTGAATATGCAGGCATTGTGTAGTTGAACTGATTTGAGAATCCATCGAGAGTAAATTCCGTCATAATACAATCTTCTTTTGCTCCGAGAATGTTATCATTTTTGAGTGAATCACCTGCTACCTGATTGATAACTGCTGTGCTTTCGATATTTGCATTTGCAATATTCACAGCAACTGCACTTGCGTTTTCAGTTACATTAACAAGTTTGATGATAATATCACCGTTATCGTCGTTAAGTC
>JAZSKT010000175.1:0-2505 GCA_045534995.1 Candidatus Fimenecus sp. | reverse complement strand
ATGCCGAAAAGACTTAAAAACAGCCGTTTAAAGGCAGATTTGGATTATCTCTGTCACCCTATCTTTAAAAGCATTAAAGAATTGTCCTTTTGAGTATTGGACAATTCTTCAACACTTAAACACATATTTTATTCAGCGTCTGCTGCTTTTTTTGTTGTTTTCTTTGCAGCTGTTTTTTTAGCAGGAGTTTTTTCTTCTCCATCTTTCTTTTCAGCTGTCTTCTTTGTAGCTTTTTCTTCAGTTACCTTTGCGCTATCTTTAACAAGGTCAATTGCTTTCTTTGACTTAATATCACCTGCAAGAGAATCAGCAGGAATTGCCTTTTTAACTGCCTCAACATCCATATTATATGTCTTTGCAAGGTTTTCATATTCAGCATTAACTTCGTCTTCAGTAGCTTCAATGTTTTCTGCCTTAACAATTGCTTCAATAGCAAGTGAAAGTTTAACCTGAGCTTCAGCATTCTCTTTATAGCCTTCTCTGAAAGCTGCCATTTCCATACCTGTGTATGAAAGGTATGTGTTAAGGTCAAGTCCCTGTGACTGAAGTCTGTAATTAAAGTTATCAACGATATTGTCGATTTCAGCTTCAATCATAACTGCAGGAATATCAACTTCCATTCCCTTAACTACTTCTTCAAGAAGGTCGTTAACAACTTTGTTATCAGCATCTGCTTTCTTTGCTTCTTCAAGCTGTGCCTTAACACTCTTCTTAAGTTCGTCAAGTGTATCGAATTCACTTACGTCCTTTGCGAACTCATCATCAAGTGCAGGAAGTTCCTTAACTTTGATTTCATGAAGTTTAATCTTGAAAACAGCATCCTTTGATGCAAGGTCTTCCTGATATTCTGCGGGGAATGTAACATTTACATCAAATTCTTCACCGATTTTGTGACCGATAATCTGGTCTTCAAAACCTGGAATAAATGAACCGCTACCGATTACAAGTTCATACTTTTCAGCTTTACCGCCATCAAATGCAACGCCATCAACGAAGCCTTCAAAGTCGATAACTGCTGTATCATTCTTCTTAACTGCTCTCTTTTCAACGCTAACCATTCTTGAGTTCTGGTCCTGCATCTTAGAGAGTTCAGCTTTAACTTCGTCAGCAGCTACTTTACATGAAGGTTTTGTAGCCTTAAGTCCCTTGTATTCACCGAGTTTCACTTCAGGTTTAACAGCAACCTTAAGCTTTAATACTACACCGTCTTTACCTATTTCAGGAACTTCAAGGTCGTAAGGAGCACCTACAACATCAAGCTTTGATTCGATAATTGCTTCGCTTACAGCCTCAGGATAAACGAGTTCAAGAGCATCCTCATAGAATACGCCTTCACCATACATTTTTTCGATGAAAGCTCTTGGTGCTTTACCTTTTCTGAATCCCTTGATAACAATATCTTTTCTCTGCTTAAGGTATGCTTTCTGAATAGCAGCCTCAAACTTTTCGCCATCAATTGAGATTTCAAGTTCGTAGACATTCTTTTCTACATTGTTTGTTGACTTTAACATTAAATATTCCTCCTGAATATCATTGTTTACAGCATTTTATTTTACCGCAATATTCACGATATTATATCACATAAAAAAAATAATTACAATATTTTCCTTAAGTTTTTCTTGACTTTTCAGCAAAAATAATACTGATTTTTTCAAAAAATATCATTTATTGATAAATAACGGACAAAAATCAAGGTAATCAGCCGAATTCAAGTGAAAATTTATCCCATATTTTTCGCCGTTCAAAGCGCCTTTTATGGCTCCTCCGTGAAGATGTCCGTAATAACATCTTGATATGTTATTATCTGTAAGCACCTTTAAAATCGGTTCGCAATCACGCAATATACTGATTGGCGGATAGTGAAGAAATACAACAACCTCTCCCCCAAGTTTTTTTGCTTCATCAATAGAGCGTTGAAGTCTTGCACATTCGCGAGCCATTACTTTATCCACATTTTCACTTTCAGCATCAAAAAACCAACCGCGAGTACCCGCAACGGAAATGTCACCTATACGATAAGCATTATTATGCAGAAATTTTATTGTATCGAAGCCTTTTTCCTTGCAGAAATTTTCCATTTTTGTAACAGTATTCCACCAATAATCGTGATTACCTTTTGAAATTATTTTTGTTCCTTTTAAAATATTGAGAAACTCAAAGTCTTTTTCTGCTTCCGGAAGGCTCATTGCCCAAGAAATATCACCGTTAATAATTACTGTGTCATCATCTTCCACTACTCGTTGCCAATTGTTCTCTATTCTTTGGGCATAGTCGTCCCAGCCCTTGAAAATATCCATGGGTTTGTCAACAGAAAATGATAAATGAGTATCGCCAATTGCATAAACGGACATATATATAAAATCTCCTATGAATAAATATAATCTACTTTCAAAAAATATATCTGAAAGGAGGAAACAAAAATGGATAAAAATAAGAACATTACATGTGACGCTTGTCATTGCACTTACAACGACGGTCACATGAACTGTACAGCAGACGGCATTA
>JAZSKT010000202.1:0-12345 GCA_045534995.1 Candidatus Fimenecus sp. | reverse complement strand
TCCTGATTTATTAGAGAATCACAATATTTTAAATGATATGGTTCATGAAATGGATAAGACCAGACTTACCACTATCGCAGTTGTAAGTATGTGTGATATTAATGACCCTTATATTCAGATTCCTGATGTTGTTTCACACAATCACTACTTCGGCTGGTATGGTGGCGACACAAGTATGAACGGACCTTGGTTTGATAATTTCCATGCTAAATTCCCGAATATTCCTGTTGGTATGAGTGAATACGGTTGTGAAGCACTTAACTGGCATACATCAAACCCACAGCAGGGAGACTATACTGAAGAATATCAGGCATATTATCACGAAGAACTTATTAAGCAGTTGTTTACGAGAAAATATATCTGGGCAACTCACGTATGGAACATGTTTGACTTTGGTGCTGATGCCCGTGCAGAAGGTGGCGAAAATGGTCAGAATCATAAAGGTCTTATGACATTTGACCGTAAGTATAAGAAAGACTCATTCTATGCTTATAAGGCATGGCTTTCAGACGAACCATTCGTTCACCTTTGCGGCAAGCGTTATGTTGACAGAGTTGAAGATGTAACAAAAGTTACTGTTTACTCAAATCAGCCTGAAGTTACACTTTATGTAAACGGTGACCTTTTTGAAAAGCAGACAAGTGAAAATCACTTCTTCTATTTCAATGTTCCTAACAAGAGTGTTACAAAGCTTAAGGCAGTTGCAGGTGAATGTGTTGACGAATCACTTATTCTTAAGGTTGATACATTTAATGAGGATTACAGACTCAAGGAAAAAGGTGCAATTCTCAACTGGTTTGATGTAACAGAAGTTGACGGATACTTGTCACTTAACTCAAAAATGAGTGATTTACTTATGGTATCAGAAGGTCAGGCTCTTTTCGGACAGATTATGGGACCAATTGCAGCAGCGGCAAAGCAGAGCGCAGGTGAAGGCGGTTTCGAAATGAACGAAGGCATGATGCAGATGATGGGCGGATTTACAGTTCTTCGTCTTATCGGAATGCTCGGTATGACAGGCCTTAAGATGAATAAGGAAGAATTGTTGGATTTGAACGCTAAACTCAACAAAATAAAAAAGGTTAATTAAATATAACAATGTAGGGCGGGGGCTTTTCTCCCGCCCTATTATTTACAATTTATTAAATTTTTGGTAATCATTACCATATAATTGTGTTATACTATTAATGCAATATTTTTTTAAGGACGAATGAAATGAAATTTTTACAACAACTCACAGCTAAATTGCAACAATTTATGATTGGACGTTACGGCAATGACCAATTCACGTTTTTTTTATCAATAACAGGCATAGTATTCTCATTTTTTGGCAATTTCAGGTATTTAAGATTTTTCTATTTTATAGGAACAATAATGATTTTTTACAGTCTATTTCGTTCATTGTCAAAGAATTATGAAACAAGAAGAAAAGAACTGAATTGGTACTTAATATGGTCTGAAAAGCCAAAAGCACAAATCAGACTTTTGATGAATAAACTTCGTGACCGAAAAACCCACAGATATTTTAAGTGCAAAGAATGTAAAACGGTTCTTCGAGTGCCAAAGGGCAGAGGGAAAATTGAAATAACTTGTCCTAAATGCAGAGCAAAGACCATAAGAAAAAGTTAAATTCTTTTTCAATGAAATAACTTTGCCTGACTGCGAGTTTAAATTACTTCGAGAGCAGAATTTTGCAATAAATCGCAAAAACAGAATATTTTGTTACAAAAAAATTTTAAAACAGTCCGCTAAAATGGACTGTTTTTTCTGTTTTCTGTTGAATTTATAAGAACAAAATGATATGATACTTTCGTACAGAACAAATGTTCGGTATAGGAAGGAGGCAGAAATGACCTTGTATCAATTAGGAGAAGAATATTTAAGACAAGCAGAAGAGTTAAAAGGAGTGATTGAGAGTTATTCTGCTATGAGAAATGGGGTATGCGGAATCGAATTGTACGAACTTAATAGCAGAATTATTGTCCTTCGTGAAATGGAGAGAGATACAAGAATTACGGGAAAAAAACTAATGGAATATTATTCCGTAATTTCTAAAAAGAAGGCTTATCGTCCGCACAGATTCAATTGACAAAAGGGATTTTATAAGTATAATTATATTTATAAAACAAATTGAGGTGATGAGCGTGAAAAAGCTCTTAAGTTGCATTTTGGCAATTCTGATGATTTCAATATTTGTATTGCCTTGTTTTGCGGCAAACCCTGTTTTGTCAGTTAGTGTAAGTGATTCAAAGGTAAATATTGGAGATATTATTACCGTTACGGCTAATCTTTCTCCGGAATCATCACTTGCAAATTTTGACTTTACAGTTAATTTTAAAACTACCGAATTTGAATATTTTGCAGGTTCAAGCAGTGTAAATGATTCAGGCGTGTTTGAAAATGCTGCGTTCAATTCTTCGTTTGCTCCCGGTGCTGTTCAGTTTACGGGTAATTCAACCGTAGGGACTGCAAAGGGCGGTGTTCTGATTTCAGTAAAAATGAAAGTTATTAAAGCAGGCGGCACAATTTCTCTTGCAGTTAACAATGCAACTGATGCAGAGGGAAATCCGGTGACGGTTAAAACAACCAGTGTAAAGTTAAATTGTGCTCATGAAAATATTGTCTGGAAAGAAACAACACCTGCAACATGTGCCGCAGAAGGAATAGAAACCGGTAATTGTGTCTGTGGCGCTTATAGTACAACGCGTAAGACAGAAAAGATAGCTCATGTCTTTGAAGAATCAAAAGTGAAGAAAGAACCTACCTGTACAGAAACAGGAATCCAAGTGGGAATCTGTACGGTTTGCAAATCAAATGGTACGGAAGAATCTGTAATTCCTGCAAAAGGTCACGATTATGCAGAATGGGTTGTTAAAACAGAGCCGACAGAAGATACAATCGGAGCTAAAGAAAGAATATGTCGTACTTGTGGTGACATACAGACTCAGATGATGGCATATGATGAGGAAGAAAATTCTGAATCTTCCACAGATGAAGGTGTTTCAGATGATTTGACAAACGAGTTTGAATCAGATACACCAATATTTGAAACGGAAGAAAATCTCGAACCGGAAACTGAGCCAAATACAAAAGAACCAAAAGATTTATTTGGCGTTTTAACAAGTCAGAGAATGGTGATAGTTGTACTTGCACTTGCGGGATTTGTTGCAATTGCACTTATTGTATATATGATTCTTCTTGTTCGTCAGAAAAAGAAATAATTTTTTATCGGTAGAATATTAATGTAAAACCTCACAAGGAAAATCTTTGTGAGGTTTTTATCATTTTGTCTGTATGTATATTGAAAACGTAGAGATTGTATGTTAAGATTTAATCATTAAAAGGTAAGGGGATTTATTATGTCAGACTTTAAAGAGAAAATCGTTGTAGCAGCAATGAAATTGGGAATGAAAATTGCAGGAGCAGATGTTTCGCAAGAGGAGGCACTTCAAGCTCTCGGCGAAGTGACCGTTACTGACGGTATGCCTGAAGTTTTAAGAAATGCAGCGTCTGAAACTGCAATTCTTCTTGAAAATAATGGGGTTCTTCCGTTTAAGAAAGGCGAAAAGATTTCTGTTTTCGGCAGAGTACAGAATGATTGGTTCTATACAGGTTACGGTTCAGGCGGTGATGTTAAAAAGCCATACGGAATAAATCTTATTGAAGGACTTAAAAATTGTGAGGATTTGTGCCTCAACACAGAACTTTCAGATTCATATGAAAAATGGTGCAAAGAAAATCCCGTTGACCATGGTGTTTGGGGGCATTGGCCAAGATTTTACCCTGAAATGTCACTTGATGCTGACATTGTGAAACAGGCAAAGGCAAACAGCGATAAAGCAGTTTTTGTTATTGGTCGTTCATCAGGTGAGGACAGGGAAAATGTTCTTGAGAAAGGCAGTTTTTATGTGACGGATGAAGAAAGAATGGCTTTACATAGAATCTGTGAGCAGTTTGATGATGTTATATTACTTCTTAATATAGGTTCTGTTATGGATATGAGCTGGCTTCGTGAATTCGGCAGTAAAATCGGTGCAGTTATGATAGTGTGGCAAGGTGGAATGGAAAGCGGTAATGCAGTTGCAGATTTACTTTGCGGTAAGGCTAATCCAAGCGGAAAACTTACCGATACTATCGCAAGAAAATATGAGGATTATTCATCTTCGGCTAATTTCGGTAATCGTGATGTAAATGTATATGAAGAAGATATTTATGTTGGATACCGTTACTTTGAAACATTTAATAAGGACGCAGTTGTTTATCCTTTCGGATACGGCTTGTCATATACAACATTTGATATTGCCTTTGATGGTGCAGAACAGAACGACCAGGGTGTAACAGTTAAATGCACAGTAAAAAATACAGGTGAGTATGCAGGTAAAGAGGTAGTTCAGGTTTATGTATCCAAGCCTTGCGGAAAACTTGGTAATCCAGATAAGGAACTTGTTGCATTTGCAAAGACAAAGGAACTGGGTGCGGGTGAGAGCGAAACGGTTGAAATAGCTGTTCCTCTTGAGCGTTTTTGGTCATATGACGATAATGGTGCAAGTGGATATGCATTCTCTTATGTTATGGAAAAAGGCGAATATGCTCTTTGCGTGGGCAATAATGTTCGTAATGCAGAAAAAGTATGGAGTTATTATCAGAATGAAACTGTTGAAACGTTGAAACTTAAACAGGCATCAGCACCGCAAATATCTTTTGAAAGATTTGTAAATACAGAAAACGGACTCCAAAAACAACCTGTAACTTGTCGTCAGTACGATTTGAAAAAAGTCATTCTTGAAAATATTGGTGAAGGCGTTGTTATCACAGGTGACAAGGGATATAAATTATCCGATGTTGAAGCGGGAACAGTTTCAATGGAGGACTTTGTTGCACAGTTGAGCCTTGATGAATTAGAGGCAATTTCACGCGGTGACTATAAAATGGATAGTCCTCTTGGTGCAAAAGGTAATGCAGGTGCTATGGGTGGTATCTTACAAAGTCTTCGTGATAAAGGAATTCCGCCAATGATTACTACTGACGGACCTTCAGGTATCAGACTTTTGTCATATTGTTCACTTATTCCTAACGGAACTGCTCTTGCAAGTACCTTTAATACAGAACTTGTTGAAAATGTGTATGCAAAAATCAGTGAGGAGTTAAGAGAAAAAGGAAGTGATATTCTTTTAGCACCCGGTATGAATATTCACCGTAGTCATCTCTGTGGCAGAAATTTTGAGTATTATTCAGAAGACCCTGTTGTGACAGGTTTGATTGGTGCGGCGGCAGTAAAAGGTATTCAGGCAAGTGGCGGAAGTGCTTGTCCAAAGCATTTTGCTTGTAATAATCAGGAGGTTAACCGTACGGGAAATGATTCAAGACTTTCTGAAAGAGCATTACGTGAAATTTACTTGAAAGGTTTCGAAATCTGTGTAAAAACTGCAAAGCCAAATACAATTATGACATCTTATAATAAAATTAACGGTGTCTGGGGACATTATAACTATGAACTTTGCGAAAGAATTCTTCGTGACGAGTGGGGCTTTGACGGTCTTGTGATGACAGACTGGTGGATGCGTCCGTCAAAGAGTCAGGAATTTCCGAAAATGCGTGACCAGGCATACAGAGTCCGTGCGGGTGTAAATGTGCTTATGCCGGGCGGTGACAGAGTGAACAAAGGTAAGCCGGACGGAACACTTTTAAAAACTTATGGCAAAAAAGATGGTATTACACTTTATGAAATGCAGAGAAACGCAAGTTTTGTACTGAAACTTTGTATGAAAAAGTACAAATAATTTCGCAGGTTTTACTATTGTCACTGTATAAATATAGAAGTAATTTGCTATAATAGAGATAGTTAATTTGTGCTAAAATTTATTGACACTATGTTGGGTATGTGATATAATAAAATTATAATTATGCACTTTTGTTTTGAAAGAGCAGAGATGTGTTCTAAATTATTATAGGCAATATGCCGACAAAGAAAGGAATTCAAAGATGAAAAAAATTACAAGCGTTCTTTTGGTAGTTTTAGTAGTGTTAAGTATGCTCACTTTTGTTGTATCTGCTGCAACTCCTTCACTTACTGCTTCGGCAGATAAGGTAACAGTTAAAGAGGGCAACGTTATAACAGTTACAGTAAAACTTTCCAGAAATTCAAATCTTACTTCTTTACAAGCAAAGCTTGGATATAATACAGAAGCATTTAAAGTTGTTTCAACAACAACTGGCGGACTCTTTTCCAACGAAGTTGTAAATGCTAATGAGGCAGGTAAGGTAGGCTTTTATGGTATATCAAATGCTTCGATTGCTGCAAGTGGCACATTGTTCACTGTAAAACTCAAGGCACTTAAGGCTATTGACAGTATGATTCTCCTTGATGTTACTGAAGCATATGTGTTAGACCCTGAAGCTGGAGAGTACGATGCAACATACGAAGTTTTGACAAAAGATGTTGTAATCAAGTCAGGTGATGCAGCTGAATCTGAACAGTGTAAAAATCATATTTACAGTGGTTATAACGTTACAACAGTTCCTACATGCGTGAAAAAAGGTGTAGAGACAGCAAACTGTAACATCTGTGGTGCAGAGAAAACACAATCTATTCCTGCAACAGGTGTACACATTGCAAAGGATAAATGGGAAATAGTACAGAAAGCTTCAATTTTAAGAGATGGTAAAAAAGTTTTGAAGTGTAAGTACTGTGATATGATTATGGAAACAAAAATTATTCCACAGGCCCAGCCAAATGGTGACATTTATAATCCAATCATCCCTAATACAGATGCTATTGCATAATTAAAAAAAGTATTTTAACGGAGTCGCTTGACTCCGTTTTTTTTTGAATAAAAAACCTTTCAAATTCATAAACATTATTAAAAAGGGAGGTTTTGTTATGACAGACGAAAAAAAGATGCCTAAGTTACCGCATAGCATTATTATGGAAGACAGAAGAAAATTATCTGTTTCAGGTGTCACCGATATTGATTCCTATGACGAACAGACCATAGTTGCAATTACGGATTTGGGTGAACTTACTATACGGGGATGGAATTTACATATTACAAGGTTAAACCTTGAACAGACAGAGTTAATAGTTGACGGAGAAGTATCTTCACTCACATATACCGATACACGTCCGCAGGCAAAAGGCTTTTTTGCGAAGGTACTCAGATGACTGATTACTTATATGGGTTAAGTTTAGCTACACAGACAAAGAATTTTTTGTTTTCTCTTGGTCTGGGCTTTCTTATGGGACTGTTTTATGATATATTCAGAATAATCAGAATATGCATTTCAAAAAAGCGGTCAGCGGTTATTACTTTTGATATACTTTATTGTGTTTTTTTGTGTTTTGCTACGTTTCTTTTTGCCCTGACTGCCAATGAAGGACAAATTCGATTTTATCTTTTATCAGGCGAGGCAATTGGCTTTGCCGTATATTATTTTTCCTTGGGTGCGATTATCTATTCTATAAGCGAGTTTTTGGTAGATATTATAAGAAAGTGTTTTAAAAGAATTTTTAAAGTATTATTTTCTCCTTTTAAATGGATTTTCAATAGAACAAGAGTTGTTTTCGACAAATTCCTCAAAAAAGGTCGAAAAAGAGGCAAAAATCTTAAAAATAAATCAAAATTCCTCTTGAAAGTCAACAGACACTTGTTGTATAATTTAAATGTTAAAAAGCAAAGTCAGGTGGATGACGATATTTAAGATGAAAGGGAAGTGATACTGATGGCTAACAAAAAACAGGTAACTAAGCGCAGACAAAAACGAAGCTTTGTTCTTACATTGGGACTGGTTCTTCTTATTGGTTATTTTGTTATCACAATTATCGGACTTCAACTTTCAATTAAAGAGCGTCGAGGCGAACTGGAACAGAAAACGGCTGATTATGAAGAACAGATTGAGCAGAATGACCGTCTTCAGTCAATTGTTGACAGCGAAGATAAAAGCGAGTATATGGAACAGATTGCTCGTGAAAAATTAGGCTTTGTAATGCCCGGCGAAAAAGTGTTCTATGACGTTACACCCGGTGTGTGAGTAGGAGGATATGCAGGTCTATGCAAATTGACATTGGTTCAGTCTATGACGGAACAGTCACAGGGTTAACAAAATTCGGGGCTTTTGTAAAGCTTGATAATGGTGTATCGGGAATGGTACATATTTCTGAAGTTTCTAATGAATATGTAAATGATATTTCAGAACATCTTTCGGAAGGCGACACTGTTAAGGTTAAAGTTCTTGAAATAAACGAAAAAGGAAAAGTAGGTCTTTCCATAAAAAAAGCATTACCACAACAGGAAAAACCAAAACAATCAAAGCCACAATCCAAAAACAGAAACAACGATAATCGTGGTTGGAAAGGTGCTGCACCGCAAGAATCTTCAGCACCTATGTCTTTTGAGGATATGATGGCAAAATTCAAGGCGCAGAGCGAAGATAAAATGAGTGACCTTAAAAGATTTACAGATAAACGTGGCGGAAGTAACGGTTATCGTAGAGGGTCAAAATAATAAACGATCATGGGGGGCAGGGATACTGCCCTTTATTTGTAATATAATATAATAAAGTCTCAAAAAGGTGAGATTATGAGAGAGGTTAATTGTTTACAAATCACAGGGGTTGTTAAAGAACTGTGTATAACTGCAAATAAGGTGTTGCCCGACGATTTGGTCGAGTGTATTTCGTGTGGAGTTAAAAACGAAGAGAAAGAGTTGCCCAAATCAGTTATGAGCGATTTGCTTGAAAACCTAAAATGTGCAAAAGAACTTGATATTCCTATTTGTCAGGATACTGGAATGGCAGTTGTGTTCGCTGAAATCGGTCAGGATGTTCATATTGTGGGTGGCAGTTTTGAAAAAGCAGTCAATGAAGGTGTTCGTCAGGGATATCGCGACGGACTTTTACGAAAATCCGTTGTGGCTGACCCACTTGACAGAGTAAATACCAATGATAATACGCCCGCGATTATCCATACAAGGATTGTTGACGGTGACAAAATTTCGCTTACCGTCGCACCAAAAGGTTTCGGTAGTGAAAACATGAGTCGTATCAAAATGTTTACGCCATCTGCCACAAAAGAGGATATAATGGATTTTGTGGTGGAAACTGTAACTGTTGCAGGTGGGAATCCTTGCCCACCAATAGTTTTGGGTGTCGGAATAGGCGGTGACTTTGAACAATGTGCTTTACTCGCGAAGAAAGCATTGTGCAGACCGGTCAGCCAATGTAATGAGAAAGAACTGTATTCTCAGATGGAAAAAGAAATTCTTGAAGAAGTTAATGCAACAAATGTCGGTCCTCAAGGCTTTGGCGGAAAAACAACTGCTCTGGCAGTGAACATTGAAGTAGCACCAACGCATATTGCAGGGTTACCTGTTGCGGTTAATGTCGGGTGCCACGTTACACGCCATAAGACAAAAATTTTGTAAAAATTGAATAAATATTTCAAAACTACTTTACATTTTATGTATATATATGCTAATATAATAGTAGATAAGACTATATTTGTTTTATCGAAATTTATCGCAAAGGAGATGTCGTTGTGAACATTACTATTGTTGGACGCAAGTGTACACCAAGAGAGAACTTCAAAGAAAGGGCCGAAGAAAAACTTCGTAAGGTTGAAAAATTCTTTGGACCGGACGCAACGGCTAAAATCACAGCAACTGTTGAGAAAAATCAGAAAATCTGTGAGATAACTCTTGCAAAGAAAAGTATGATTTTCCGAGCTCAGGAACGCAGTGATGATTTAGAAGATGCACTTGATATGTGCGTGGATTCTCTTATTCGTCAAATCAGAAAAAACAAAACAAGAATCGAGAAAAAGCTTCGTGATGTTTCCTTTGATGACATCCTTGCAAATATGGATGTTGAGGAAGAGGATTTAGAGGTTGTAAGAACTAAAACAGTTGTTTTAAAACCGGAAACGGTTGAAGAGGCAATTTTACAAATGAATCTTATCGGCCATATGTTCTATATGTTCCGTAACGCAGAAACTGATAATGTTTGTGTTGTTTACAGAAGGAATGACGGTGGTTACGGTCTTATTGAACCCGATTTTGAATAACTTAAAGGTAACTTATGGTGGCGGGGAAACCCGCCACTTTTTTAAGGAGAAAATAGAAAATGACAAGTACAAAAAAAGGCACTAAAATACGCACAATTATTCCACTTTCTGTAATTGTGGCAATTCTTTTGTTTTTCTTTCCTTTCTTGGAAACAAAAATTATGTCTTGGTATGCGGAAAAATCCTATGACAGAAACATGACTCTTACCATTGACCTTGATGAGCAAAGCGAAGAATTCCAAGGCTTTGGTTGTTCATCATGCTGGTGGTCACAGATTGCAGGTAACGGTGAAAATGCTGAAGAAATTGCAAAACTTCTTTACAGTGAAGAAGGTCTCGGACTTAATATCTATCGTTATAACATAGGTGCAGGGTCTGCAGATAACTTCAAAGATACAATATGGGACCCATGGCGCAGAAGTGAAAGTTTTTATGTTTATGATTATGAAACAGAAACAGGATATTATGACTTTACACGAGATGCAAACGCACAGGCATTTTTAGACCTTTGTCTTTCATACGGATGCATTGATACAGTTGTCCTTTTCGCAAATTCTCCACACTATTCAATGACAGTTAATAACAAAACATACGGTAACGAAAATTGGTGGACATGTAATATTGCCGAAGAGAACTATGATGATTATGCTGAATATTTTCTTACAATAACAGAGTATTTCCTTGAAAAAGGTGTTCCTGTTAAATACATCAGCCCTATCAATGAGCCTAACTGGTCTTGGGGACAAGCAAGTGTAAATCAGGGCCAAGAGGGTTGCTTCTATAGTTCAGAGGAAATTTACGGAGTTTACAAGGCCTTTGCAAAAGAAATTGCCGAACGTAATATTCCGGTTCTTCTTTCAGGTCCTGAATCCGGTGAAATCGGCCACAGAACTTATGAGTGGTTTGAATATATCTATAATGACCCTGAAATCCGTCCTTATTTAGGCAATCTTTCATACCACAGCTATTGGTCGGACAACAATGTTCAGAACAAAATTGATTTAGGTAATTGGATAGACGAAAACGTTACTGACCTTCCTGTTGAAATGTCAGAATGGTGTGAGCTTCCGTGTAATTCACCAATAGACTCTATTGACGGAGCTCTTATTCAGGCAAGAGTTATGGCGAATGACTTAAACTTTACAAATGTTGATTCATGGACAGCGTGGGCCGGTGTCAACGGTATCGGCATTGGCGGTGACGGAAAAGAATATTCAGATGGTCTTTTAGTTGCTACTGACGGAAACATCAGCGATATTAAAATTCCTATGAGATATTATGCTGTTGCTCATTTCTCAAAGTTTATTCCTGTGGGCAGTAAGAAAGTTGAGACAAAAAAGAATATTTATGATTATATTGAGGAAAAAGATGCAGACGGAAATATCGTTAATGCAAACTATATTACAAATCAGGTTGCATATTTAACTCCTGACGGCAAAGTTGTTCTTGTTATTGCAAATGAGGGCGAAGACAGAAAAGTGAAATTTAAAGTTGACCGTGATGATATGACGGTTTACACGACAACACAGGAAGAACAACTCAAGGAAACATATTCAGGAGAAAAGACAAGAATTACAATCCCTGCAAAAAGTATTACAACAGTTGTATTTGAGTAAACATAAAATAAATAGAAATGGTGGGCAAGATTTTTTCTTGCCCACTTTTTAGTGATATTCCATTCCAAACATTTCCACACAGGCAGGTGAAAGTCTGTCGCTGACTAAGGACAGAATATCAGTTTGTTGCGTTGAATATGAATTAAAGTAGTGTTCAGAATTTTTAAGCGTCATAATGGCTTTTGTATGGGAAATACTTTGCTCAATGAGAAAACTTCCCTGCATTTTTTCGCATACCTGACGGACAAATGAAAGTCCTTTTCCGTTTTGATTTATGTTTGTGAAATTACCTCCGCTTAAAACCTCGAGTCGGGAATACCCGTTTGCTCTGACGGTTTTTACGGTAACGAGATTTTCTTTGCCGTAAAGATAGGCGTTTGAAAGAAGATTTAAAAGAGCTTTTGAAATCAACCTTTGATTTCCGTTAATATAACAAGGCTCATCACCACAGAAAATGAAACTGATTCCTGAGGGAGATGCAAGAATGTCACAGGCAACGGTTATGGATTCGGCAAGTGAGGTCAACTCAATTTGTTCGGTTTCAAAGGAAAAATCTTCATCAAATTGTAACCTGCGAAGTGAAACATAAAGTCCCTGTAGGAGAATTGCATCCTTTTCTTTAAAGGATTTATCAAAAAGGTATTGCAATATGTCGCGGAGATACTGGTTTTC
>JAZSKT010000027.1:0-3133 GCA_045534995.1 Candidatus Fimenecus sp. | reverse complement strand
CTCAGGTTCTTCCTTATTACATCCTGCAAATGAGCTTACTACGAGCAGTACAGCCAACTGAACGCTGGCCAATTTGATTAAGTTTCCGGTCATTGTATATCCCTCTCAAGAAATTAATTATTTCTCAATTTTTGTCTTTCCACCCATATACATCTGTAATGGTTTTGGAATATTGATGCTTCCGTCTTCGTTAAGATTGTTTTCAAGGAATGCAATCAACATTCTTGGTGGTGCAACTACTGTATTATTAAGTGTATGTGCAAAATAGTTGCCGTCTTTACCTTTAACTCTGATACCAAGGCGTCTTGCCTGTGCATCACCAAGGTTTGAACAAGAACCAACCTCAAAATATTTCTGTTGACGAGGACTCCATGCTTCAACGTCACAGCTCTTTACCTTTAAGTCAGCCAAATCGCCTGAACAACACTCAAGTGTTCTTACCGGAATGTCAAGTGAACGGAAGAAATCAACTGAATTCTGCCAAAGCACATCATACCATTTCATACTGTCTTCAGGCTTACATACAACTATCATTTCCTGCTTTTCAAACTGATGAAT
The DNA here is from genome assembly GCA_045534995.1 of Candidatus Fimenecus sp. Taxonomy (GTDB): domain Bacteria; phylum Bacillota; class Clostridia; order Oscillospirales; family Acutalibacteraceae; genus Fimenecus. The sequence continues at coordinate 2,575 of JAZSKT010000027.1, read as the reverse complement.
TCTATAAACACCGCGTTCTTCAATACCGTGTGCGCCAACTTCTTTTCTGAAGCAAGGTGAATAGCTTGTAAGTGTTTTTGGAAGTTCATTTTCAGGAGTGAATGTATCAATAAACTTACCAATCATTGAATGTTCGCTTGTGCCGATAAGATAAAGGTCTTCGCCCTCAATCTTGTACATCATATTTTCCATTTCAGCGAAACTCATAACACCTGTTACAACGTCGCTACGAATCATAAATGGTGGAATATAATAAGTAAAACCTCGGTCAATCATAAAATCTCTTGCATAAGAGAGAATTGCTGAATGTAATCTTGCAATATCGCCACAGAGATAATAGAATCCGTTACCGCTTGTCTTTCTTGCGCTGTCAAGGTCAATACCGTTAAGGCTTTCCATAATATCAACATGATAAGGAACTTCATAATCAGGTGTTACAGGTTCTCCGTAACGCTGAATCTCTACATTTTCGCTATCGTCCTTACCAATCGGAACACTATCATCAATAATGTTTGGAATTACAAGCATAATCTTTCTGATTTCTGCTTCCAATTCGCCTTCCTTAACTTGAAGTGCAGCAAGTTCGTCAGCCATATCCTTAACCTTCTGCTTAACTACCTCTGCCTCATCACGCTTACCCTGTGCCATAAGTCCGCCAATTTCCTTACTTACGGAATTACGAAGTGCGCGAAGCTCGTCGCCTCTGCCTTTTGCTGCTCTGTATTCTGCATCAAGTTCGATTACCTTATCAACCAAAGGAAGTTTTTCGTCCTGAAACTTTTTCTTAATATTTTCCTTAACCACATCAGGGTTAGTTCTTAAAAATTTAATGTCAAGCATTTTTTTCCTCCTTATTTATCTAAATCTTTTGCAAGTTTTGTCAAATCCTCTTTACCGAAGAACTCAAATTCCAAAGTTCCCTTATGCCCTGATGGTGACAAATAAATTTTAACTTTTCTGCCAAGCATATTTGTAAGAGCAATTTCAACCTCGTCATAATATTTATCTCGTTTTTTGTCACGCTTCTTTGGCTTTGGTTTTTCGCCCTGTGCAGCGTATTTAACCATTTTCTCAACCTGACGAACGGATAATTCTTGGACAACTGTTGCCTGTGCTATTCTCAGCATTTCTTTTTCGTCGTCAAGTCCCAATAAAGCTCTCGCGTGACCTGCTGTAATCTTTCCGTCACCTAATATCTGAAGAACAGGTGAGGGGAGTTTCAATAATCTCAATGTATTTGTAACTGCTGTTCTTGATTTGCCAACTCTGTCAGCCGCCTCTTCCTGAGTAAAACCGTAGGATTCAATAAGCGATTTAAGACCTTCTGCTTCTTCAACAGGACTTAAGTCCTCACGCTGAAGGTTTTCAATGAGAGCAAATACACTTGCTTCCTCATCACTCATTTCTCTTATTGTTACGGGAACTTCGTGAAGTCCTGCCATTCTGGCTGCTCGCCAACGACGTTCACCTGCGATAAGCTGATAACTGCCGTCTGACATTGGTCTTACGAGAATCGGCTGAATAATACCGTTCTGCTCAATGCTTTTTGCAAGTTCTTCAAGTCCGCTTTCGTTGAAATTTTTTCTTGGCTGATTTCTGTTAGGCTCGATTTCGTTGATATTCAGTATCGTTCCGGTATTTCCGTTTTCTGTTGCCGAATTATCAAGGAAAAGAGCGTCCATACCTCTGCCTAATCCGCCTTTTTTTGCCATTCCTTCACCTCATCGCTTCTGCTGTGATAAAAATTCCTCTGCAAAGTCCATATAAGACAGAGCTCCTTTTGAATTCTTATCATAATAAATTATTGGCTCACCGAACGATGGAGCCTCTGATAATCTTACATTTCTCGGAATTGTTGTTTTATAAACCTTGTTCGGAAAGAATTTCTTGATTTCAGTAACAACCTGTTGAGTAAGATTAAGTCTTCCGTCATACATTGTCTGCAAAACACCCTCAAGTTCAATATGCGGATTATAAAGTCTTTTCACCTGACGAACTGTTGCCATAAGTTGTGCAAGTCCTTCAAGTGCATAAAATTCGCATTGTACGGGAACCAAAAATGTGTCTGATGCAGTTAATGCGTTGATTGTTATCAATCCAAGAGAAGGGGGGCAGTCAAAGAAAATATAATCATATTTATCCCAAAGTTGAGCTACTGCCATTTTTAAACGATTTTCTCGCTTTTCTATTTCGATAAGTTCAACCTCTGCACCTGCAAGGTTCAGGTCTGCCGGCATAATATCAACATTTTTAAATTGTGTTTTAACAACAGCTTCGCTGGCATTGATGTCCTTAACAAGAACATCATAAGAGGAATGTATAATTTTTCTTTTGTTAATGCCAAAACCACTTGTAGAATTGCCCTGTGGGTCAATATCTGCAAGTAGCACTTTATATCCTTTTGCACCTACTGCGGCTGCAAGGCTTACGGCAGTTGTAGTTTTACCCACACCGCCTTTTTGGTTAATAATTGAAACAACCTTTGCCAAAAATCCCACTCCGAAACGGTAAAAAAGATGTTTTATACATCTTAATACCCAATTTTACATAAGTATATCACATAAATTCATAAAAT
>JAZSKT010000039.1:0-5633 GCA_045534995.1 Candidatus Fimenecus sp. | reverse complement strand
GATGATATTCGTCCTCTTAATGCAGAGGTTGACTTAATTACTCGTGCTCACGGTTCAGGTATGTTCACTCGTGGACAGACACAGGTGCTTTCAATTGCAACTCTCGGACCTATGGGTGATGCACAGCTTCTTGACGGTCTTGATGAGCAGACAGAAAAGAGATATATCCACCACTATAATTTCCCATCATACTCAGTTGGTGAAACAAAGCCATCTCGTGGACCAGGACGTCGTGAAATCGGTCACGGTGCGCTTGCAGAAAAAGCTCTTGTTCCTGTTCTTCCAACTGTTGATGAATTTCCATATGCTATCCGTGTTGTATCAGAAGTTCTTTCTTCAAATGGTTCAACTTCACAGGGTTCAATCTGTGGTTCAACACTCGCTCTTATGGCAGCAGGTGTTCCAATTAAAGCGCCTGTTGCAGGTATTTCTTGTGGTCTTATCACAGGTGACGAAGGCGTTCACGGTGACTTTATGACAATGGTTGACATTCAGGGACTTGAAGACTTCTATGGCGATATGGACTTTAAGGTAGCAGGTACAAAGAACGGTATCACAGCTATCCAGATGGACCTTAAGGTACACGGTCTTACCCCAGAAATCATTAAAGAAGCATTTGCAAAGACTCACAAGGCAAGAGACTATATCCTTGATGAAATTATGCTTCCTTGCATCAGCGAGCCAAGAGCAGAACTTTCAAAGTATGCTCCAAAGATGCTCTCAACAAAGATTGACCCTGAAAAAATCGGTGACGTTATCGGTAAGCAGGGTAAGGTTATTCAAAAGATTCAGGCTGAATGTGATGTTAAGATTGACATTGAAGAAGACGGACGCGTATTTATTTCAGGCATTGACATTGATAATGCAAAACGTGCTCTTTCAATTGTTGAACTTATTGCAAAAGACCCTGAAATCGGTGCTATCTATAACGGTGTTGTTACAAGACTTATGAACTTTGGTGCATTTGTTGAAATTGCACCTGGTAAAGAAGGCCTGGTTCATATCAGCCGTCTTGATGTTAAGCGTACAGAAAAGGTTGAAGATGTTGTTAATGTTGGCGACACAGTGCTTGTAAAGGTGCTCGAAATTGACGACCAGGGTAGACTTAACCTTTCTCGTCGTGATGCCCTCATTGAAGTTAAGGGACTTACTCCTGAAAATGACATCGATGAAGAACCAAAGAAGCGCGACGGTGGCAAAAGACGTTTTAACAAGCGTAACCACGAATAATTAAATAAAAAATTAAGCGAGGAAGAAATTCCTCGCTTTTCATTTAATCACCGCAGGCACAATTTGGTCGATAACTGTCCTTCAGGCAACCTTCTTTCGGTGGAAAGAACTCGTCGATTGGGAATTGTATTCTTCTGAACGCATCGCAGGGATTTTCGTTGTCACAGGCACATTCTTTACTTGGAATACAGAAGTCATATGCGGGAATAAGCATTTGCACATCTCTTTCAAGTTGTACAATTGTGAATATTCCAAGAGTAACCGTAACGGCCTTTTGTGGCTCGTTATCGTAGCAGTCAAAATCCCCGTCAAAACAACGGCATACACATCGTGGAAGTCTTGACGGTTGACAACAATTTGTGCAGAAGGTAGCACATTCGGACGGTGTTCTCAATTTCGCATCAAGGCAAATTGGGTCAACGGTTTGCACTTTTGCTTTTGGATTGGTGCTGACCATATCAAGTTGCTCGTCAACGTCGTTACAGGCGAATTCAGATGAAAATACTTTTACATTGCCCTCTGAACCATATAAAATACATTTTTTAGAGAAAGATGCAAGACCGTCAACGGTGCAAGGCGGATTTGTGTGACCTGTGAAAACATCGAGGAAAATCTTGAAATAATAAGTAATATCAACAGAATAATAGCCTCGGTTAAACGGCACTTTTTCAACTTCAATAAAAGCGTTAAGTACTTCTGCACCTCGGCAACGGACATTTGTTGCTCTGTCAATTACACATTGTGCAGAGTCTGTGAAGTAAACTCGCAAATCTTCAAGACAATCTTTGTCTGCACAGGAGTCATAAACTCTGTTTGTATCAATACAAACGGCTTCTTTTATTTTTGTGGGTGTACAGTTTTTGTTTTCTGACATAGATATTCCTCCCATAAAATTATCAACTGACAGTACCATTGTATGAAGATAAAATTCTTTTGTTACTCATATAAATACTGTAAAAATAGTTGTTAAAGACAGAAATATGTGATAAAATATTATGATTATAGTTTTACGAGGTAGAATTATGGCAGTTTTAAAGGATGTAAAGCGTGTTGTTGTCAAGGTTGGTACATCAACCCTTACATATAACACAGGAAAAACAAACATAAGAAGAATGCATAAATTGGTGAGCGTTCTTTCTGACATTGTCAACTCAGGAATAGAGGTTGCACTTGTAACAAGTGGTGCGATTGGTGTTGGCGTGGGTAAATTAGGTCTTAAGGAAAAACCTGCAGATTTGCCCGGACGTCAGGCTGCCGCTACTATTGGTCAATGTGAATTGATGTTTATGTATGATAAGCTTTTCGGTGAGTATGGTCATACTGTTGGTCAGTTGCTCATTACAAAAAGTGACGTTGAGAATGATGAAAGACGAGAAAATCTTATCAATACATTTAATAAATTGTTTGACTTTGGTGCAATTCCCATTATTAATGAAAACGACAGCGTTGCGGTTGAAGAAATTGTTTACGGTGATAATGATTCGCTTTCTGCAATTGTTGCTAAACTTATAAATGCAGATGCACTTATCATACTTACTGACATTGACGGGCTTTATGATTCAAATCCAAATGAAAATGAAGATGCAAAGTTGATTCCGTTGGTGACAGAAATTGATGAAGAATTATATAAAATTGCAGGCGGAAGAGGTTCAACTCTTGGCACGGGAGGAATGGTGACAAAACTTCACGCTGCTGAAATCACAATGAATGCAGGAATCGATACCATTGTTATGAATGGTGAAAATCCAACAGAAATATATAAGGCGCTTGACGGTAAACAAGTAGGTACTTTCTTTAAAGGTAAGTGATTTTATGCTCACAGAAATTGGAAAAAGAGTAAAAAAGGCATCGGCACAACTCAGCATTGCATCTACTGATGATAAAAACAGAATATTAAAGGCTATTGCAGATTCACTTCGTGAGAATTGCGACAGAATTTTGAGTGCAAACGCTCTTGACCTGAAAAATGGTAGAGAAAACGGTTTATCAGAGGCGCTTCTTGACCGACTTATGCTCAATTCTGACAGAATTGAGGGTATGGCGCAAGGTGTTGAAGGTGTTATATCTCTTCCGGACCCCGTTGGTAAGGTTATCTGGGAGACGGAAAGACCAAACGGTTTGAAAATTCAGCGAGTAAGCTCACCTTTGGGTGTTATCGGAATTATTTATGAAGCACGACCAAATGTTACAAGTGACGCCGCTGCTCTCAGTATAAAATCGGGCAACACTGCAATTCTTCGCGGTGGCAAGGAAGCGTTCAATTCAAACGCAACCATTATGGATATAATGAGAGAAGCGGTGAAAAACACCGGCTTTAATCCTGATATTATTGAACTTGTTCGTGATACATCAAGAGAAAGTTCAACAGCTCTTATGCGAATGAATGAGTATGTTGATGTGCTTATTCCACGAGGAAGTGCAAAGCTTATCAACGCAGTTGTACAGAATTCAACAGTACCCGTAATTGAAACAGGTGCAGGAAACTGCCATATTTATGTTGACGAATTTGCGGATATTGATATGGCTGCAAAAATTGTATATAATGCAAAAACACAGAGAATTTCAGTTTGCAATACAGCAGAAAGTCTGTTAATTCACAAAAATATTGCTGAACTTGCTCTTATTGCAATTAAGGCAGAACTCGACAAGAAAAATGTGCTTCTTTACGGTGATGAGGTTGCTTGTGAAATTTGTCCTGATATTGAAAAGGCAACAGAAGACGATTGGGCAACAGAATATCTCGACTATAAAATGTCAGTGAAAATTGTATCATCATTGGAAGAAGCAGTTGAACATATCAGAAAATATTCCACAGGTCACAGTGAAAGTATAATTACGGAAAACACAGAAAATGCTGAAAAATTTATGAATGGTGTGGATTCATCAGCGGTTTATCACAATGCAAGTACAAGATTTACCGACGGCGGAGAATTTGGCTTTGGTGCTGAAATTGGTATTTCAACACAGAAACTACATGCAAGAGGTCCTTTAGGGCTTGAACAATTAAACTCGTTCAAATATAAAATTTACGGTAATGGTCAGGTGAGATAAATGTCAAACAAAAACAAAAAACAGAAGTGGGCATTTCCTGTGGGCTTAATTGTAGTATTGCTCGCTGCAATCGGTCTTGCTACTGTTGTTGTTGCAGGTGTTAAGGGAATAGACACGGCAATAGATAAGACAAAACGATATGAGGAATATGAAAAAATTCTTACTCCTGTTGTGCTTATAGACCCGGATACATTTGATGACGTTACAAAGGCAGATATGAGTCAACTTATGGAAATCTCACTTTGGTCACTTCTTAAAAACGATGTTGCACCGGACAGCTTTGAGAGTAATGAAAACGGACTCGCCATTCCGAAGGATGCAGTCGAAAAGGAATTTGTAGAACTTTTCGGTACAGAAATTATTCCCGTACACGGTACAATCGAAGGATATGGTATTGACTTTACATACGATACTACAACCGAAACATATACAGTACCGCTTACAGGTGTTACTCCTATTTATACACCTGATGTTATAGATGTAGATAAAACAACAGATACCGTAGTGCTTACTGTTGCGTGTCTTGCAGGTGATGCGTGGGAACAAGGTGAAAATGGTGAAATGGTAGCGCCAACACCTGACAAGTTTATCCGAATTACCCTGCGAGAGAACAATGAAAATCTTTTTATTTCTGCAATCCAGAACACAACGGCACCGGAAACTGCCACAACTGCGTAATAGTAAAAATGCTTGATGATATGGAAAAACAACCGAATCCACTACAGTAGCACCATAAACAAGTGCGAAAAAAGCACTACTGTGAAAGAGGAAACCTCAACACAATAGTGCAAAATAAATTTATATTCAATCCGCTGTCGATATGGGCTCTTTTGAAAAGCATAGCTTACCCGATGTCGAGCAAAAAACGGTTGTCTTATTACATTTTATGTTTTTTCAGCGGACAAGTGACAAAATATATTATAGAAGCAATAAACATATAAGAGAGGATTACTTATGCTCCAGTTTGAAGAATTGAAATTACGACTTATCGCTCATGAGGAAGAACTTTCTAACCTTGCAGATGCATTAGGTCTTGAAAAAATGAAAAAGGAAATTGCAGTTCTTGAAGAACAGCAGGCACAGGAAGGTTTCTGGGATGATATTCAGAATTCACAGAAAGTGCTTCAGCGTACAAGCGCATTGAAAAATAAGGTTTTATCTTATGAAAGACTTAAGTCAGATTATGAAGATGCTCTTGTTATGATAGAACTTGCTGATGAGGAAGAAGACGAAAGTCTTGTTGAAGAGTGTACTCAAGGTGTTGATAAGTTTGAAAAGGACCTTGATGCACAGACTCTTGCAACACTTCTTACAGGCGAATACGATTCTAAAAATGCAATTCTTACATTCCA